>JAFKKQ010000358.1 GCA_017304505.1 Hyphomicrobiales bacterium
TCGACCGGAAACGTCACCTGCTTTTCGATCTCCACCGGCGACAGCGCGGGCGCCGTGGTGTTGATCTGCACCTGCTTGTTGGTGATGTCGGGAACGGCATCGATGGGAAGCTGTGACAGCGCGTAACCGCCAAGTGCCGCCGCAGCCAGCGTGATCGCGACAACCGCCCAGCGATGCGCGATGGAAAATGCGAGGATACGGCCAATCATTGGAAATTAGTGCTCATGTTGAGCCTCCGCCTTGCCGAGTTCGGCCTTGAGTATGAAGGTGTTGGAGGCGGCAATGGTCTCGCTCACATCGAGGCCCGTCAGAATTTCGACGCGGTCGTCGTCCTCGCGGCCGATCTGAACAGGACGGGCAAGAAAACCTTCGCTGGTCCGCACGAAAACGGCGGGCTTGCCCTGAATGGTCTGCACCGCAGTCTTCGGAACAAGCACCCTTGCCGGTACGCCGCCGACCGGAATTTCCGCGGTCACATAGATCCCGGGCCGCCATGTATGGCCAGGGTTATCGAATGCTGCGACGACTTTGGCGCTGCGCGTGTTGGCGTCGAGCAATGGGCTGACGAATACGATTTGAGCTTTCGCAGTTGCGCCCGTTGTGGCTTCGCTCAAGGCAATGGTGATGTTGCCGCGAACCTTCGCGAGGTCCGCGGGCGGAACCGCCAGGTCGACCCATACACGGTCGAGATTGACGATAATGAACAGCTCGCTTTCAAGACCTTCGCGACCGACCAATGCGCCCAAATCGGCGCGCCGCTCGGCGATGCGCCCGCCGATAGGCGCCCGCAGATATTGCTTCTGCATGGCCTCCGGCGGCTGAGAGGCAAGTCCCGCGATCTCCGCCTCCGACAGGCCAAGAGCGAACAGCTTTTGCCGCGCTGAATCGAGCCGTATTTTCGCGTCTTGTGCGGCGAGACGAGCGCGAAGGTAATCGTTCTCGGCCAGCGCCCGCGTTTCGGTGAGGGCCTTGAGCCGTGCGGCAAGGGTCTGCTGTAGTTCGTTGGTAGGTAGTGCCGCGAGATATTCGGTTTTCGCGTCCGCCACCTCCCGACTTTCGATCACCGCGACAACCTCGCCCGCTTCGACATGATCGCCGATGCCTTTCCGAAGTTCGACGACCGTGCCGAGGACACGCACCGACACTCGCGCCACGCGGTTGGCGTCTGGCGCAATGGTGCCGGGTACTAGGAAATGTTTCTGGAGGTCACCGCCCGATACTGGCGCCAGTTCGATTCCAGCCGCACGGAGCTGTTCATCGCTGAGCGTGATGCGGCCTTCCTCGTTGTTTTGGTCATGCGCGTGCCGTTCCCCGGCACCTGGCACTGTGTTGTCCTGCCATCCGAGCGCCGGCAACTGGGCGACGTCGATGCGCAACAGGCTTAACGCCAGGACCGAAACGACGGCCCCAGCCACGGCGCTTACCGCCGCTGTTGAGCGTGCGTTCATGTGATTTCCCCGCGCCTGCGCAACAGGCAGGACGTTGAGCGTTTCGATTTTGGACAAAGGCCCCTCTCGGGGCCGGGCGAGGAAAGCCCTCGCTACGCGCGGGGAGGTTCGAAGGGGGAGCCGCCGCTCAAGCCATGGCGAACAATGGCGTCGGCTGTCGTATAGCCTACGTTCACGAGCGCGGCCGGTGTGGGAAGTTCCTGGCAGCCGAATGTCTGCAGATGTTGCAAGCAGTGATCGCCTTGGGCCGGCGCCTGCTGAGATGACGATGGGGCTGGCGAGGCGGTGCGAAGTGCGGCGATCTGGGCAGACTCGTGGCTCCCCTCGGAGGACAGCCCATGAAACGCCGAAAAGCAAAGCGCGAACGTGACGACGAGCGCGAACGTCGTCCGCGCCACCTTCCCGGCGCGGCCCAGTGCAATACCCATAAGGTTATAATATTGCATCGCGATACGTGTACCGTTGCTGCGGACACGTATCGCCCGCGTGCAAATTTGGCAAGGCGAGAATACGCGTTTGTGACCTCGGTCGCGAGCCGCCGTTCCACCGGAGCCTGTCCGTGGGTCAACGCGCAGCCCTCATCGGGCAAGCGATCGATTGCGAAAGGCATTCCGCTGCGAATTTTGCAAACGCGCTCGATGGTCTGAGCATGGCCATGTTTCTTGTTGGCGCGAGCGCGCATATTGTTCATGCCAACGCGGCTGGATGTGTCGGCCGAGCCAGTCAAGACTCACCTCGGCCATGTCTACGGAAAAATCGGCGTGAACCGCCAGGCAGACCTCATCAGACTTGCCCTTCGGTTCTCAACGCCAAGCATCGGTTGACAGAAGACCGCAACAGCAACCGCCTCCACCGTTCGGGGGAGGCGGCGCCTTTCATTGAATGGGACAATTCTCGCGGTCGGCGTGAACTCAACCGACGGCTGCCGCGACCAACAGTCAAGCCGGCCAATGGGTCGACGCCCGTCGCCGAACGAGGAGGTAGCGCAAATGGCTACGACATCCAAATCATCAAAGTTGATCAGTCTTGTCGCCGCATCCGCGACTGCGGTTTGGCTCGGCGCCAGCTTGGGCACCGCTTTGGCGGGCAGCCACCAGGGCAACAACAGGAGCAACATGAGTCCTCCACCCTTGCACGGACCTGGCTCCAGCCACAACCCGATTCTCCGCCACCCGCTGCACGATCCCGGCTCAAGTCACAATCCAATCGTGAAGACGGGCAGCGGGAAAAGGAACTGCATAACTCGCGGGACGGTCGTGCACGACCACCGCAACGGCAAGGCTTGTTCGTATGTCGCCGGCGATAGCCGGTCATACAGTCGCTATCTTCAGTGCGAGGGCATTCACAGTGGCGGCGCGACGCCGTGGTGTTGAATGCTGTCATGTTTCGGATAATAAACCACGGGAGAACGTCGATGCGACCGTTCGTCATTCTTCCCAGCGCCCTGTTGACGCTGGCGTTCGCAATAGCAATTGGCGCGCCGATCACAGCAGACGCCAAGACCAAGACAGTTAGCCAGAGCAAAGTACTCGCCGCATGCAAAAGGACAGCGGGCTGCAAGCTTCAGAGTTTGGGTGGCGGCGACTACATTGGAAGCACGCCCAATGTCAATTTTATCTGCTACCACGGAAGGTGTTGGGCCACGATCGTCAAGGGCGGAGCACCCGGGTCTGGGGGAAGGATCGGTGGCGTCACAATTCCGCCCGGGACTGTGCAGTCGATCTCCGGTGGGAGCGACAAAACAACTCGCCATCCGGTGAATGTCGGGGCTCCGAGCAAGCCAACCAAAGTCAAGACGCCCATCGCGACGGGAAAAGGCGGCGGGATGAACCAAGGTGGTCGACGGCACTAACCATAGCGGAGCCACCGCGCCGGAAGTTTTGAGTGCTTTCACATTCGAAATTTCCGGTGCGGTCACTCGTGCCTGATATCTTTGCCGGAAATCGGGAATGGGTGGGTCGGGGCCGTTACGCCGCTTTCGTGCTCGACCCCGATGGCAGCAGCATCAGGGCAGTCTTCCGCGGCGCCGATCACTCCGACTGCTGCCGCCACGGAGAAAAGTCGATTCCCAATTCCCCTCGCTCGAGGGCGGCGGAAGGAGAGGAAATCGCATCCAACACTTTTCCCATTTGTCGCCTATGCAAGGGCCGCGGCTTCGATCGCTGGCCTCGCCCGGTCATCCCGGCAAGCCCGCCTTGCGCAATGCGACGATCAATCGCTCGCGGTCGGACGCCCGCCGAAACGGATAGCAGCCGCAGATTTTCTTGATACTGACTTCCGGATCGATGCGAATATAGGCTGCCAGCGCTTCGCTTGCCTGTTTGCGCCGTCCCTGCATGGCGTTTGAAGCCACTGCCATGCGCAGCGCCGGAAGCCAGTGCGGCTTGAGTCGCAGCGCCATCGCCGCCCAACGCGACGATTCTTCGTCGCGGCCTGCGACGAAATGGGCAAATGCCATGGCGCTCTGCGTGAGGAAAACCCGCGTGTCGAGTGGATTGAGCAGCATGGCCTTGTTCAAGCTTTCCACGGCGGCTTCAGGCTCACCGGCATATCCTCGCACCCAGCCGCTTCGCTGCCATGCCGTCGCCAGGTTGATATCGAGATCAAGCGCGCGATCGATCAGCGACAACGCGCGGTCGACGTCCTTGAAAAAATACGCATGGACATGTCCGGCCCAGCACAGCGCCACGGCGTCGTCATTGCCGATTTCCGCCGCCCGCTCGACCAGGCGGGCGATTTCGTTTTCGTCGAAGCTCGATGCCCAATTGTTCGCCTTCGCAAACTGAAAGCAGGAGGCGGCAAGCCCATAAGGTGTCGAAAAATCGCAATCCTTCTCCATCGCGGCGTAGAACAGCCGCAATGCCTCCGTGTTATCGTCCTTGCTCCAGCGATTCCATCGTGCGAGCCCGCAAAGATACAAATTATAAGCCGCGAGATCGCCTGTTGCGCGTCGATTGGCGCGCGCGATCTCAGCCTTCTCAAGTTGCGGCGCGATGGCGCCCACCACGCGCACGACGATCTGATCCTGCACGTCAAAAATGTCGGACACGTCGGTGTCGAACTTTTCGGCCCACAAGTGGCGGCCCGACTCCGCTTCGATCAATTGTGCAGCGATACGCATGCGCACGCCGGACCGACGCACGCTGCCTTCGAGTATGTATTCTACCCCAAGCTCACGCGCGACTTGCGCAGTGTCGACCTGCCGCCCCTTGTAGGTAAATGACGAATTGCGGGCGATGACAAAGAATGCGCGATTGCGGGAGAGAGCGGTGATGATGTCTTCCGCGACGCCATCGGCAAAATAGTCCTGACCTGGGTCGTTGTTCAGGGCCCAGAATGGCAGCACTGCAATTGAGGGCCTTTTGGTGCTCGCGGCCGGCGGTGCGACCGTCGCGATATGGGCGCCGTCCGGCTCCTCGCGTACGGCGCCTACGAAACGCAGACCCTTTCGGGGCAGGGTCTTGATGAGCCGCTGCTTCTCGCCGCTGTCGCCCAGCACGGAACGCGCAGCGTTGATTCGTGTGCTCAAGGCTGATTCGGAAACGATACGGCCCTGCCAGACTGACGCAAGAAGATCGTCCTTGCCAACGACACGCTCGCGATTGCGGATCAAATAAAGCAGCAGATCGAAGACCTGCGGTTCGACCGGAACCTGCCGCGTTCCGTGGAACAGCTCGCGGCGATTGGCATCCAACGCATATTCATCGAACACGTAACGCACGTCGCAGTCCGCCATGCAAACGTGGCCATAAGGTAACATGGCCGGCTCCGGCAGAAATCAAGAAAATCGTGACCGAAGGATAAGATCTCCTAAAAGCCAAGGCGGCACACCACGGTCCATCATCGGCACACCCAACAAGGCGGCAGCGGCCGATCGGGATCATAGGCCTTTGCCGCCTGAACCTCGAGGAGGGCCCCGCTCATGATGAAGAGCCTGTTCGAAATCGTTACAGGGGTGACGTTTTGGCTGACGGCGATTGCGGTGTCAGGACTGCTGTCACCCTCTGTTGCATCGGCGCAAAAATTCGTGGTCACGTCGGTTGCCGAAAAGAAGATCGCCCAACTCCCGGCCGGCCCCCTGTTCTGGCAAATCGAAACCTTTCCCACGCTTGCGCAAGCGCAGGCTGCGGCCGGTCCGACCTCATTGGCCGCCGATGTTTCCGGAAAAGTTTGGCTGTTCACGCTCGGGCCCAAAGGCTCTGCCGGGCATGGCGGAACCCCTGTCACCGAGATTGGACCCGTGCCATCCGTCACAGCGCCCGAATATCTCCTGCGCATCAACCACGCCGGAGGGCCGCCCGGAGCCAAGACGCCTGTGCATATGCATCCGGGATCGGAGACCTTCTACGTGTTAGCCGGACGACTCGGACAAAGGACGCCACATGGTGTCAGCTACGCCGAGGCGCGGCAGTCCATGAACGGACATGACCCGGGGACGCCAATGGAGGTTTTCAATCCCGGCACCGTCGATCTCGACCAACTGGTCATGTTTGTCGTGGATGCGAGCAAACCATTCTCGATACCCGCCAAGCTGCCATAGCAACTGACATTTGGGCGGCCAAAGTCACAGCCTGCTAAATCTCGCTTCAGCTTCAAACAAGTCCGAAGAACGTTAGAACGTTGATGCCGGTTCCTTTCGCTTGGAGGTGGCGGAGAGGGAGGAACTGGCAGCTAACCCTCTCCACGTAGGCGAGCGCAAGCCAGCGAATTCAAAGGTAACCGGGAGGAGGTCCACCGCTCCGCCTTGCGCTTAGAGCGCGGCTCAACATCATAGATGGCGAACCGCCAGGGCCCCTTCCCACTTTGCATCGAGATACTCGCAAACAAGGCGTCGGTGGCAGTGATGTGGCGTCGCTTCCGAGCAGATTCTTGGCAACCACCGGCAGGCTGTATCGAGCATCATTGTCCACCATGTAAGCGCGTAGGCTCTTATTGCCATTGAAGTCATTTTCAAAGAATTCGAAGTTCGCCCGGCCAATTCTAACCGCTGCCAGTGAACCGATATTGGTTCCCTCTTGAACATAGGCAGCCTTCCTAGCGCACTTCCAAACTCCAGTCGTCTGAACATTGTTCTGAAACGCCGCCGCAAGTGTTGAAACCAATGGCGGCGCGCCAGTACCAAACCACGTGTTCGAAGCTGCAGTGACGAACTTTACCGAAGCAAGGTCAATTTGCGTATCTTCGGTGCGATGTGGATAAATGCCGCTAGACGCTGCGCCAGCGTTATCGAGCTGAACCGTCGCTCCAGGCTGTATGCCATACGTGGTGAGTTGAGTGCCGGTCCAGTTAGAGCAGTTCGGAAGCGGCCTTACCATAGTACCGCCCTTCGAATCCCAACCAGCGACACAATAGTTGCCTTGATGCATTTCCGTCACGTCCGTGATCAAGATTTGCATGCGCCCCCCTCCAGCTCACACACTTACAAGCTTAGTTAGTCATCCGACACGCCGATCGCGCGGACTGCGTCTGCTACCTGCAGACCCTGTGCCATCAGCACGTCAAC
>JAFKKQ010000527.1 GCA_017304505.1 Hyphomicrobiales bacterium
GGCAAACTGCTGTTGAGGTATGATGGCATGCTTGGACAGTGTGTCCGTCCATGCTTTGGAGCGGGGGTTGGAAAAATCCCCGTAGATACGGCGGACGCTCGCTTCTCCAATTTTCGCGATTTCCTCGAACAATCCGTCGGCGATTTTCGCGGACGCGTTGTCGGCGTCGATCAAAACTGCGAGACGAGGAGAACGATCTTCATTGGGCACGATGGCTTCTCCACACCAAGATGGAATCGAAGCAGCAGCTAGAATTCGTATTGTATGGTAGTGAGCGCAGGGTGGGCAAAGCGAAGCGCGCCCACCGTTCATGCCGACCGCTTGGCCCGCGTTGGCTCGCCACATGCCGAATATCGTTTCTCCCATGCGAGCCACGGAGCAGCCGGCTATTCTTCTCCCAGCATCCTCCGTGCCATGAACCCCAGCAGCGAAAGCTGCTCCGGCCTCGGCGGGTCTCACCCTGGTCCGACCAACTCCGCAAGCTGGCGCATGTTTTCCGCGTGGCCCATCAATCTGGCGGCCTGCTTCGGTGTCGCCGCTTGCTTGTCGAGCGCCCAGCCTTCGAAATGGTCTGCAAGCGCGATCATGTGACGGTGAGCCAGTTGGTCACGCGGATCGCTGGCCTTGAGCGCCGCAGCCTTCTCGAAGATATGACGAAGTTCGTCGTCTGAGGTCATGAAGCAACTGTAGCCCGGATTGAGCGCGGCGAAATCCGAGACAAACATCTGCGGCCATGCCGCTCCCGGCTGTCGCTCCGCTCAGGCCGGGCTGTGCAGCGAAACCCATCCGATGTGAGCGCCGGGGTTTGGTCACTCCATGATGCCGCGGCACCAACACACGCAGGACACGAGCGAGTGTATCGGTCCCGTTTCGCTCGCTTCCTTCGCGCCGCTTGACAGGACTATATACCCAAGGTATATAGTCCTAATCCTGCTCATCGCGAGGGCGTCTCCGGAGGCGTTCGAAGGCGGAGCAGGGTGCGGCGCCCGCGCCCCGTGCCTCGCACGCACGGCTCCCGGGCGGCGCCGGGGACTCGCCCGGAGGCACTACGACCTCCTGCGACGGGTTCGCTGACGGACGGCGGCGGCGCTCTGCGAATGCAGAACCGAGCCACCGACGAAAAGCGCGGCCCCGGCCCGACGAAAAGCGCGGCCCCGGCGACCGGAAAGCGCCGCGACGGAGCGTCGGAAGGCGCCCGCGGGTCCCTTCAGGCCCGCGGCCAATCAAGAACCGGTGCGCCCTCCGGCGCTCCGTCCCCTCGCTCAACCTCGGACGAGCGTTCGCCGCGAGGACAGAGGAACGCGCCCGCATGCACACACATATCATGCCCGCGCACGTCCGCCCAAAATTGCCAGCAAGCGTGGGTTGGGCAAAGCGCGCCGTTTACGCCGACTGTCCAGCACCGCTGAATCCGCGTGGCTCGGCGCTCCGCGCCATCCCGCCGGCAAACGACAAAGGTGTGTTGCAGGCTCACCACAGCGCCGCCAATTCGCCGCGTTGGTCACAAGCGGATCGCAAGAGTATCTCGCCACCTCTTGAGCGCGAACAGGCCCGCTCCTACGGTGGCGCCGGACAACACAGGAGTATTTTTTGCAATGCGTCCGCATTTTCTAGGCTTGGCCGTCGCGGCGGCCACGTTTGCCGCGGCGAACACCGCATCCGCAGCCGACATTCCGGGACGGAGCCTCGTGACCAAGGCGCCGGCCGCGGTGGTGGCGGAGAGTTGGAGCGGGCTCTACGTCGGCGTCATCGGCGGCTATGCGGCCGCCCCGGCGCATTCGAACCCGAGCGGCATTCTGCCCGGCCTCGGCGCCTACCCTGTTCAGTTCACACCTGACGGCGGTTTTGTCGGCGGCCAGATCGGTTACGATCATCAATTCGCCAACGGCATGGTGCTGGGCATCGTCGGCGACGGCGCATGGGCCAACCTGAAAGGCAGCACTTGTGCCGAAATCAGCGGCTGCGACGGCGATCCGCGCGATTCCTATGCGATCGGAAAGGTGAACTGGCTGGCGACGGTGCGCGGCAAGCTCGGCTTCGCCGTTTCGCCCACCGCGCTGCTGTATGCCACGGGCGGCGCCGCCTTCGCCGGCACGACTTCCGAGGACACGTTCATCGACGGCACGCACCACAT
>JAFKKQ010000359.1 GCA_017304505.1 Hyphomicrobiales bacterium
GGATTGCCGCTCTTGGCGTATTTCGCCAGCACCTGTTCGGCGCGCTCCAGCGCCGTCGCGGTGTTTTCGATCATCCGCTCGGGCAGGAGGCCCAGCACCGATTTGGTCAGATCGAACGAGGAGCGCGACACCACCATGCGGATGCCGGTGGACATCACGCCCTCGACCGACGATTCCGGATGGTAGTTGCCGGGGTCGATGAAGCAGGTGACACCGTGCTTCAGCAACTCGGTGGCGGCCAGCGTTGCCGAAACCCGCACGTCGTCACCGTCGAGCGCGGCTTCGTAGGGATACATGCGGTCGAACAGGAACGATTGCGCGTTGGACTCGTCGGCGAGCCCGCGCGAAAGCTGGAACGACGAATGCAAATGGCAATCGACAAAGCCCGGCGTCGCCACGGTGTTGCGGCCGTCGATGGCTCTCTTGCCGGTGTAGCTCTTGGCGATCTCGGCGGACTTGCCGACGGCGACGATCTTGCCGTCCTGCACGGCGATCGCCGCGTCGCGGATGATGCGGCGTCCCGGGTCGATCGTAATCAGCCAGCCGATGTCCTTGATGATGAGGTCGATGGTTTGCACGTCAAGTCCTTTTGACTTTTCTTCGCCTCATCCTTCGAGACGCGGCCGGAGTTTATCATCGGGCCGCGCTTGGCGCGGACCCGTTGGGCCACTCCTCAGCATGAGGCCGGGAGCGGCTTCGGTATGCAGGGGGTGAACGCCGCCCCTACTTCTTGTGATCCTCGCCGACAAACGTCAGGTCATCCGCGATCTTTAGCTCGATCAGCACGTTGTCGTCGGTGGAATCGGGGCACAGCATCGAACGGTGACCGATGCCCTTGGGGATGAACAGCATGTCGCCCGGATGCATGATCTTCACGCCCATCTCGGTTTCCCACTTCAGCGCGCCCTTGACGCAGAAGATGATCTCGTGCGCGTCGATGTTGCGATGCCAGAAGCCCATGTCGTGCTTGCGGCGCTTGGAAACGTCGACCTTAACGCGGTCCGAGGTGTAAAGCCGCAGCGGCGTGCCGTCGGCCTTGTCGATGTTAGAGGGCGAGAACTTCTCGTCGAAGATGTTGAACATCCGGAAAATCTCAGCCATTTCGAGAACGCCGGCGTTGACCACCGGCGGCTCGTTGTGGGCCAGCACGACGTTCTTGCCATTGATGGTGACAAGCTCGCGGTAGACCGGCTTGGCCTGCTGGCTCGCGTCTTTCTTGGTCTGCTCGTTCATGGGAACTCCATTTTCTTGTTGTCGTCGCGTTCGTTCAGTCTGCGGCCACGGCTTCCTTCAGCGCCGCCATGATGCCGGCATAGCCGGTACATCGACAGATGTGTCCGCTTAAGACCTCGCGCAACTCGTCCTCGGTCGGCTTCGGGTTGCGGGACAGGAAATCGGTGAACGACATCAGGATGCCGGGCGTACAGAAGCCGCATTGCAGGGCGTGGTTGTTCTGGAACGCCTGCTGCAATTTGTTGAGCTTGCCGTCAGGGCCGGCGAGCGATTCCACCGTGCGCACGTCGCGGCCCTCGGCCTGCATGGCCAGCGTGAGGCACGAGCGCACCGCGGCGCCGTCGATCTGCACCGTGCAGCAGCCGCAGACGCCGTGCTCGCAGCCGACATGCGTGCCGGTCGCGGCGAGCGAATGGCGCAGGAAGTCGCAGAGCAGCGTGCGCGGCTCCGTCTCGGCGGAGACCTTGCGGCCGTTCAGCGTCAGGCTGATGCGGACCTTCTGGTCTTTGTTTACGCGGCGCATGTCTGGGCCTCCGCGACGACGACCGGCGCGAGATTGCGCAGCAGGTCGCGCCGCAACTCGGCCGAGGCGTGCAAGTCCTCGTAGCCTTCGAGTTCCGCGATCATCTGTTCGACGGTGTCCTTGATGTTGCCGTCCGCGATGGCGCGCACCACGGGCGTTCCCGCCATGCCGCCGACGCCGAGCCGTGTCGTGCCGTTGTTATCGATCGTGGCGGCCACCGCGACGATGGCGAAATCGCCGTGACGGCGGGCGACCTCGCGGAACGCCGCGCGGCAACCCGGCTTGACCGGGAAGCGCACGGCAACAATGAGTTCGTCGCCCTCGCGTGCGGTGGTCAGCATGTCCACCTGGAAATCGCTCGCCTTCAGCACGCGCTCGCCGCGTTTGGAGCGCAGCACCACCTCGCCCTCGAGCGTGGCGAGAGAAAGCGGGATCTCGGAGCTTGGATCGGCATGAGCGATCGAGCCGCAGACCGTGCCCTTGTTGCGGGTCTGGAAGTGGCCGACCCACGGCAGCGCGACGGCCAGCAGCGGCAGCTTCGTCTTCAACTCCGGCCACGCCAGCAGCCGGTTCTGCGTCACCGCCGCGCCGACTTCGATTTTGTCGCCGAGGTCGCGGATATGGCTCATTTCCTCGACGCGGGCGATGTCGATCAGTACCGCCGGGTCGGCGAGCCGCAGGTTCATCATCGCCATCAGCGACTGGCCGCCGGCGAGAATGCGCGCCTCGTCGCCGTATTCGGCGAGCAAGGCGACGGCCTCGTCGATGGTCTCGGGGCGCGCGTAATCGAACGGACGCGGCTTCATGAGGCGGCCGCTCCCTGTTTCATCAAGGCGTGGATGCGCTTGGGCGTCGCGGGCAGCTCGACGTTTGCGACCCCGAGTGCGTCCGCGACGGCGTTGGCGACGCAGGCCGGCACGCTCATGCAATTGCCTTCGGCCAGGCCCTTGGCGCCGAGCGGCGTGAACGGTGAGGGCGTTTCCTGGTGCAGCAGTTCGACCGGTGGGATTTCGCTCACGGTCGGCACCAGATAATCGGCGAAGGTGCCGGTGAGGAACGCGCCTTCCTCGTTGGTGACGAATTCCTCGTAGAGCGCGGCCGCGACGCCTTGCGCGAACGCGCCATAGATCTGGCCGTTAGCGAGCAATGGATTCAGGATTGTACCGGCGTCGTGCATCGACACGTAGCGGTCGATCTTGACCGGATAGGTGATCGGGTCGATCTCGACGCCGCACATGTCGAACACGAAGCCATAAGTCAGCGACGTGTTGATGCGGTCGTCGTGCGAGGGCGGCTCAAGCTCGGGCGGGTTCCACACGCCGGTTTCGCTCAGCACCGGATCCATGCCTTCGGGCAGCATCACCGGCGACCAGTGCGAGGTGCCGGCGACGCGCTTGAACGGCAGCGCGTTATCCGGGTTGCTCTTGCTGCGGACCTTGCCGCCGGCCAGTTCGACATCCTCGGCCATCACGTTGAGCTGCTTGGCCGCGATCTTCTTCAGCTTCTCGGCGAGGCGGTCGGCCGCCATGTGGGCCGCGACCGCGGTGCCCGGCGTGAAGCGGCAGGAGTAGCTGCCGGCGGCGATGGACCACTGGTCTTTTCCGGTGTCCATCTCAAGCACCACGTCGATGTCGCCCGGCCGCAGTCCCAGCCGGTCGGCGACGATCTGCGACAGCGCCGTCTCGTGACCCTGGCCTTGCACGGTGACGTCGGCCGTCACCGACACGGCGCCCAGCGGATCGATGACGACCGTCGCCATCGAGGTCGCGCCGTTCTTCGGCCCGCTCTTGTCGCGCGCTTCGGGCGTCAAGAGCGTGGAGAGATAGCCCATGTTGGACATGGCGGGCTCGACCACCACGGCAAAGCCGATGCCGTACTTGCGGCCGGCGGCGCGCGCGGCGTCGCGGCGCTTCTTGAGGTCGTTGAGGCGGCCGTCGCCGATGGCGGTCTCCACCGCGCGCGGATAATCGCCCGAGTCATAGAGACTGCCGGCGGCGGCGTGATAGGGGAATTTCTCCGGCGGCACGAGGTTGCGGCGGATCACCTCGATATGGTCGAGTCCCAATTCGACCGCGATCCGCTGTACCAGCCGCTCCAGCGAAAGGTAAAGCTGCGGTCCGCCAAAGCCGCGGATCAGCGCGGCCGGCATCTTGTTGGTCAGGACGACACGGTTGACCACATCGACATTGGGAATGTCGTAGCCGCCGGTGACCGAGCCGTGCATGCGATAGAGCGGGCCGGGCATTGGCGCGCGTAGGAAGGCGCCGTAGTCCTCGAGCTGGTCCATCTTCAGCCCGAGGATCTTACCGTCCTTGGTGACGGCGGCCTCGATCTCGGTGACGCGGTTCGGCCCGGTGCTCGCAGCCAGCAGGTGTTCGGCGCGGTCCTCGACCCATTTCACCGGGCGGCCGGTGATCTTCGCGGCAAGCGACATCAGCACGACGTAGGGAAACACCGAGAGCTTGATGCCGAAGCTGCCGCCGGAATCGGGCGGGATGCGCAGCCGCATCTTCGGCCCCGGCACGCGCAGCGCCCGCGCCATCACCGGGTGGGCGCTGAACGGCCCCTGGAAGTTGGCAAGCGCGTCATAGCTGCCGTCGGATGGATTGTGGGTGGCGATCACGACGAAGCATTCCATCGGCGTGAACGACAGCCGGGGAAAATTGACCGTCAGCTTCACATGCCTGTCGGCTTGCGCGAAGGCGGTGGCGGTGTCGCCGTAGTGGAATGCGCGCACCGAGACTTCGTTGGTCTTGGCTTCTTCGTGCAGCAGCGGTGCGGATGGTTCACAGGCCGCGACCGGATCGACCGCCGCCTCGAGCGGGTTGTATTCGATGTCCACCAGTTCGGCGGCGTCCTCGGCGATGTAGCGGTTTTCCGCCACCACCAGCGCCACCGCCTCGCCGACATAGCGGACCCGTTCGACCGCCAGCGCCCATTGGTGGACGGGCGCCTTGAGCGCAACCAGGAACGGATCGGACAGCGCCTTGATGTCCTCGCCGGTGATGACGGCCCAGACGCCGTCCAGCGCCAGCGCCGCCTCGCTGTCGATGCTGACGATCTCCGCGTGCGGATGCGGCGAGCGGATGACATGGGCGTGCAGGGTGCCGTTGGGCACCGGAAGATCGTCGGCGTAGCGGCCACGACCCGACAGCAGTGCAGGATCTTCCTTGCGAACGACGCGCGTGCCCAGACGCTGTGACACCGTACAAACCCTCGCAACGTTTTCGCGGGCGCCTTGCGTCCCGCTGCCTTCCTTCGCCGTTTCGCCAAACGGCGGCGATGGGGTTAACCCCGGACCGTTCATCCGATGAAACCGGCTGTTGCCGCAGGCTCCAGAGACGACGGAAAGCAGGCAACAGAAAGCACTGATTTCCGCCGAGAATCAAGCGTTGACGCCGCCATCGAGCATCTTCATAAATGCAAGAATGCTTTGATAGCTAAGTATAGCCGGCCGGAAAAAATCGGCTGGCGGAGGGACCGGATGCAGTTTGAAATTCCCGCGCCCCGCACCGTTTTCGAGGTTCCGCTTGAAGATGGGGCTCGCATTCTCATGCGTTGCCACGGCAATCCCGATGGCGTGCGGCTCCTGGTCACCCACGGCAACGGCTTCGCGGTCGACGCCTATTATCCGTATTGGCGGCATCTGCTATCCAAATTTGACGTGGTGGCATTCGATTTTCGCAATCATGGCCTGAACGTGCCGGTTGTGCCGTCGAACCACAATTACAGCCAGCTCAGCCGCGACCTCGAGCGGGTCGTACAGGGCGCGAAGGAGCACCTCGGCGCGAAAAAGACCGCCGGCATCTTCCATTCCATGTCGGCGCGCACCGCGATGAAGCATGCCATCGAAATCGGCTGGCGCTGGGACGCGATGATGCTGTTCGATCCGCCCGATGTGCCGCCGCAGAACCATCCGCAATACGCCGCGATGGAGGTCTTTGAGAACAAGCTCGCCGCCTGGGCGACAGCGCGCCGCCGGCGCTTCGGTTCGGTCGAGGAACTGGCAGAGGAATACCGGCAGTCGCGCGCCACCCGGAATTGGGTCGCGGGCGTGCACGAACTGATGGCGCAGTCGGTGCTGCGCAAGGCGCCGGACGGCGACGGCTACGAACTGACCTGCGCACCGGAGAACGAGGCGGCGATCTACGCCGATGCCTTGGTGCTGAACCTCTGGCCGAAAGCCGCCGAGTTTGGCGGCCCGGTGAAGCTTGTCGGTTGCGATCCCGGCATGAAGTACGGCCCCGCCACCGGCCCAGCCAATCAGGCGCTCGGTGTCGAAGGCGGTTACGATTACAGCTTCGTGGAGAACACCGGCCATCTGCTGCAGATCGAGAAGCCGGAAGAATGCATCCGGCTGACGCTGGAGTTTCTCGGCAAACACGGACTGGCGTAGCGGGCTGTCGAAAGGACATCCGTCATTTCGGGGCGCGAGCAAAGCTCGCGAACCCGGAATCCAGAAACCGGCTCCGAACTTGCCGCTGGATTCCGGATTCGCGCCTTCAGCGCGCCCCGGAATGACAACAGCGAATGCTGCGACAGGCCTGATTTGGCACAGTCGAGCTGAATCAGTTCGATCGGACTTGGCCCGATCAGACTTGATTCGATCGGACTTGGCGCCTCTTGCTGCCGTCCGTTTTGGAATACCAGAACCGCGTTTTGATTCGGCAATGGATGGGGATTGCCACCGCGTCGTTCTTGACCCTTGCGCGTATGGCCGCGACCATTGGCTTGGCACCGATGCGTGCTGGGGGTGACCGCTTGGCGCTGTGAAGGCCGGGGGGCACAATGAGTCAAACACTGACATACACCAAGCGCGAACGCTCGTTCGTGACGTGGTCCGCGATCCTGGGTTACTCGTTCGATTTCTACAATCTGATCGTGCTCGCCTTCCTGCTGGTGCCGATCCAGAAGACATTGCACGTCACGTTGGCGCAGACCGGCCTGATTGTCGGTTTGACGTTGGCGGCCTCGGTGCTGGGCGGAATCCTGTTCGGCTGGGTCGGCGACAAGATCGGCCGCAAGAACGCGCTGCTTTGGACCCTTCTGCTGCTCGCCATTGGCTCGATCATGTCGGCGCTGGCCTGGGACTTCGCGTCGCTGCTGGCGTTCCGTATTCTCACCGGCATCGGCGTCGGCGGCGAATGGGGCGCCGGCATGGTGTTGCTGAAGGCAGCGGCCTGGTGCAGGCCATGTCCTCGGTCGGAACCGCGATGGCTTCGATCATCGCAACCGTCGCGCTGGCCCATTTTGACCAGGAAACCGCTTGGCGGGTTGCGCTCGGGGTCGGCGGTTTGCCGCTGCTGCTGATGCTGTTCGTGCGCTCGAAGATGCCGGAATCGCGGCTGTGGCAGGAGTTCAAGCGCCGTCAGGATGCCGGCGAACTGCCGCCGGAAAAGCTCGCGCAATCGACGCCGCTGGTCGAGGTCTTCAAGGGCGTATCGCTGCGCTACCTCATCATCGGCACCATCATCACCGGCGGCTACATTATCGCCTATCAATGCATCAGCATCTTCATGCCGACGCTGATTTTGCGCGATCTCGGCGCCGATCTCGCCGCGCTGCGCAATATCACGCTGATCTTCGCGGCCGTGTCCGCCGTGGGCATGATCGGCGCGGGCTACCTCAGCGACGCTTATGGGCGTCGCCGCGCCATCATCCTTTCGACCATTGTCGGCATCGTCGGGCTGCTCGCCATCCATTGGACCGCCGGCCAGCACTATCCCGGCAATTATTGGACCTGGGGACTGTTCTGGGCCTATCTGCTCTGGGGCTTTGCGCAGACCTCCATCGGGCAGTTCGGGCCGTGGTTCGCCGAACTCTATCCTGTCGAAATCCGCTCCACGGCGACATCGACGATTTTCAATCTCGGAAGGCTGGTCGGCAGCGTCGCGCCCTATGTCGTGCCGGTGCTGGCGGTGTCGCTCGGCTCGCTGCGCGATGCCATGATGCTCGGCGTCGCCGGTGCGACAATCAGCCTGGTGTTCGCCTTCTTCCTGCCGGAAACCGTGGGGCGCACCTTCGCGGTGATCGAGGGCAAGGAACGGACCGAGGCGGCATGATTGTCGCCATTGCCGTTGTGGAGCAACGGTGGAAGGCGAGCCGCGGGACGTGGTAACGTTCGCGGATACGGCCCCGTAGCTCAGCTGGATAGAGCACCGGTTTCCTAAACCGGGTGTCGCATGTTCGAGTCATGCCGGGGTCGCCACTTTTCCGACACCTGGCGCTGCGGCTGCGGCCGATACGCGCCTCAAGTCCGCGCCTGACGGAGAACGAATTCCGTTAAAAACGGAAAGCTCTAGGCGTGGCCGTCCGCGATAGCCTCAAGCGGCGCGTCAATGGTGACGGTCGGCCCGTCGCTTCGCCAATCGTATCGGATCGCACCGCCGAATTGGTCCTCGATGGTTCTTTTCGTCAGCGTCGTGCCGAAGCCGTTTACGGCAGGCGCGCGGGTATATGGAATTCCGCTCTCACCCCAGGCCAAGTGGAAGCTGCCGTTTTCGATAAACCATGTGACGGACAGGACTCCGTTCGGCTGGTGCAGGCACCCATACTTCATGGCGTTGGTCGCCAGTTCGTGAAGCACAAGGGCAACCCCGGTAATCGCCTCCGGTCGCAGCACGAAGTCCGGCCCCGCGAGCGTAACGCGGTTTTGGATGTCTGCCGTCACGTATGGCGCGAGAATGTCGTTAAGAACCTGCCGGAATGACACAGAGGAAGCATTCGTTTCGGGGACATCGGAAAAGCCTGGACGGACCAGTTGGTGTGCGCGCGCAAGGGCATCGAGCCGTCCCCGAACCGCCGTGGCTAGCTCCTTGGAATCGGCAGCGGAGGACGCGCTCAACGCGACAAGCGAGCTTGCGAGCGCGAATACGTTTTTCACGCGATGATTAAGCTCGTGCAGAAGCAGTGTGCGCTGCTCCTCCTCGCGTTTCCGGGCGAGTTCATTGCGATGCCTCTCGATGGCGATGCCGGTGGTCCGCGCCACCATGGAGATGACCTCCAGGTCGCGCCCGGTCGGCTCCCTGGGCTCGCGATAATAATTGGCGAAGGTGCCCAGCACCGAACCGTCGGCGGCCTTGATGGGAATGGACCAGCAGGCCCTCAAGTTGTGCTTGAGCGCAATGCTGCGGAAATCGTCCCACAGGGGCGACGTGGCGATGTCGCTGACGATGACCGGCTCCCCTGTATATGCGGCCGTGCCGCATGAGCCGACACGCGGCCCGATCTCTGCGCCGTGAATCGCCGCGTTGTATTCTTTAGGCAGGCTTGGGGCTGCGCCCTCAAGCAAATGCTTTCGGTCTGGCGAGAGAAAGAGAACCGAGGCCAGCATTTCGCCGTGCGAGGGCTGTTCGACCATGAGCACGAGGTCGCGCAGAATCTCCTCAAGCGGCCCTCCCGCCGCAATGCGCGTGAGGATGTCGCGCTCGCGCACGAGGAGTTCAGAAATGGTCGGCTCGATCATCAAAGCCACTGAGCTCGCCCCCTAAGTGACTGCGTGTCGAATGCCGCATTCTGCGGTGATCAGCGAGATTTCCCGGCAAGCATACGGGAGGCTAGCCCCGGTGTCACATGGACCCTTGGTACCATAGGGCGTGGGTGCCTCCACGCCCTCCGGGTGTTGGCGCGTGGGAAACGGGCCGCTGGCGGCGCGTCGCTATCGTTGCCGTTGGACCTTTCGCGATGCGCTTGGCGCTCGTGTTGTCACGGGCGCCTCGCGTCGGATCATGTCCTTCACCGCCTCGCGGGCGCATTCGACAAACAGTTGCGCCGCCGGGATCAGGGCGCGGTTGCGCAGCGTGACGATGCCGACCGGCCACGGCGGCATCGGCAGGTCGACTGGAAGGATTTTCAGGCCCGAGAACTGCGGATTGAGGCGCAGCACCGATTCCGGCAGCGCGGCGATGAAGCCGCCGCCGGCGCCGAGCGCGTTGCGCAGGTGCAGCGAGAACGTCGTCACTGCGAGGTTGGGCGGTTCGAGGCCGTGGCGGCGGAACATCTCGATCAGCGCCATGCCGCCGAGCGTGTCGAGCGGTGTCGAGATCCAGCGTTCGCTGGCAAGCTCGGACAGGTCGATCCGGGTGCGGTGCGCCCAGCGGCCGGCGGCGCTCGCCACGATCCGGAAGCGGTCGTTGAACAGCACCTCGGCGTTCAACTGCTCGGTCAGGCGCCCCGCGCGCGGCACCTTGATGAGCCGCGCCACCACCAGGTCGACGCTGCGCGCGTGGAGTTGCGGATAGGCCAGCGTGCTGGTGTCGGCGAGGCTGACGCGGAGGCTGACGCGAGGGTATTTCTCGGACAGGCGGTTGATGATCGGCACCAGCGCACCGGCCGCGATCGATTCGGTGCAGGCGATGTGAATCTCGCCCGACGCCGGGTCGGCCATGTGCTCGATTTCTTTGATACCTTGCCGCAGTTCGTCGAAGGCGGCGCGGCCCCGCCTGAGCAGGGTCTGCCCGTAGGGCGTCGGCGACACGCCGCGCGGACCGCGGTCGAGCAGCCGGACACCGAGCGCGTGCTCGAGATCGGCAATCGACGCGGAAACGGCCGGTTGCGTGATTCCGAGGGTCGCCGCCGCCTGCGCCATGCTGCCGGCCTGGATCACGGCGATCAGCACGTTGAGGTCGCGCAGCCGCACCCGACGGCCCAGCCGCTGCTCCCAGTCGGTGTTCCGAGGCATAAGCAAACCCGTATGCTGCTAGTAGCAGAAAGTGGATAGCACTTATAGCTCGGTTTCGCGACACTGATCACGGATCACAACGCATCACCTGATGCCGCGGAGGACAGACATGGCCAAGTTCGTCATTCAGCCGCACGGCCGGCTGCAGGAGTGGATCGCCCACGAGAAAGGATATTTCCGCGACGAAGGGCTCGACTACGAGTTCGCTCGCGGCCCCTCGTCCGACACCCAGAAGAAAGTGGATGGCAGCGGCAAGGTCACCGACCTGATGGCCGGCGCGTTCGAGTCCTACAAGACTGCCGGCGGCAACAAGGGCGTGAAGTCCGACATCTCCTGCGCTTGCCACTGGGCGGTGAACCAGGCTTCGGCGGAGAAGATCGGGACGATGTGGGGCAAGTCCTATGTCGCGACACCCGGCGGGATCATGGTGCCGCCGGAATCGCCGATCACCAAGCCCGAGGATCTGGCGGGGCAGGAAATCGCCGTCGGCTATCACTCCGGCAGCCACTTCACCACGGTGCAGTCGCTTGAGCCGTTCCTGAAGCCCGATCAGATCAAGCTTCGCTTCGGCGGCTCGATCTGGGCGCGCGCCGATATCGGCGTCGGCCGCGATCTTCCCGCCGTCAGCGTCTGGGGCCTGTCGTTCCAGGTGCTGGAGTTCATGGGCTTCCGCAAGGTTGTCGACACGTCGTTCATGATCGCGTTCATGTTCCCGGACGGAGTCAACCCGGTCGACGTCGAGAAATATATGAACGGCCTCAAGCGCGCGCAGATGGACCTCGACTTCCAGCCGGAGAAGTACCGGCACTACTATCTCAACGAGATTCCCGATCGCTACAAAGCGAAGGTCGATGTGCGCGGCTTCTCGCCGGGCGAGCGCATTGTGTTCCTGCCGTACACCGAGGAGGTGTATAAGAAGACACAAGCGTGGATACACGAGCGCGGCATCTTCGAAGGGCAAGCGCCCGTGCTAGACTACGCGGCATCGGTTGTTGCCGCCTGATGGAGTGGCGAAGGCTGGCCGCAAGGCCGGCCTTCGTACTTCCGGTGGCGGCGCCGCCATCGAGGGATCAGTGAATGTCGTTTGACTCAGTCGGCACCACCGC
>JAFKKQ010000360.1:0-6888 GCA_017304505.1 Hyphomicrobiales bacterium
GGCCCGTCTACAAGGCCCCGGCAGCGATGCCGCTAGCCTACAATTGGTCGGGTTTCTACATCGGCGCCAATATTGGCTACGGATGGGGCGACAGCAAATCGGGCCTGGTCGACTTCTACGATCCTGCGTTCGCCGGTTCGATTCCCGGGCACAGCTACGATATGAACGGCGTGATCGGCGGCGGTCAGATCGGCTACAATCAACAGTTCGGCAACACAGTTTTCGGCCTTGAGGCTGACTTTTCCGGGACGGGCATGAAGGGCAGCGTCACGGACCCGGTGTTCGGCTACACCGCGACATCGAGCATCGACTGGCTCTCGACGGTGCGTGGCCGCCTCGGCCTCACCTTTGATCGGTCGATGGTGTACGCGACCGGCGGCGTTGCCATTGGCCGCGTCAAGAACAAGCTGGACGACATCTATGGAGCCGACGTCATCACAACGACGAGCACGACAACACATGTCGGCTGGACGATCGGCGCCGGCATCGAAACGGCTCTGTCACCGAATTGGAGCGTCCGGGCCGAGTATCTGTATGTCGACCTCGGATCGGAAAACAACAATCACTACGAGCCCAATCCCCCTGGATGGTCACAAATCTCCTATGACTCGAGCGTCACCGCGAGCATTGCAAGAGTTGGCGTCAACTACAAATTCTGAGTTCATCTTGCGCGCTGACGCGAAACCTCGGCATTGTTAGGCCGTGTGGAAACGATTGGAGGCTCCGGCATTGCCGGGGCCTCCTTTTGTTTCACGCAAGCGCTGCCCTAACGCTAATGGCGCGCAGGATGTCGTAGGCCAGCACGGAAAGGGCCATCTCTGTCCGTGCTCCGTTGAGGCCCTTTGTCAGGAAGCGTCCTCCCACCGTCATCCGCTTGATGGCTCCCCGCAGGGGTTTTGGTTTCGGGGGCAAAGTCTTCGGAAATAGGTCGTTTTCCGGAGCGAAGTCTGCACTGCCCAGCCGTTGCGGCAACGCAACAGTGGCAACGAATTCGACGGAAAACCACCGTTTCGACCGTGTGTTAAGCACCGCCGCCATTGCCCAGGGCCGGGCCGGCCTTCTACATTGCCCCCACGGGCTGCTTCGATAATTTCAGAGGGGCATGGAATGCATCTCAAACTTGGCTCATTGCTCGCCGCCGCGATCAGCATTGCCGTTGTGCAGAATGCATCCGCCGCCGACCTTCCGACCAAGGGCCCCATCTACAAGGCGCCGCCCGCTCCCGTGTTCGATTGGACCGGTTTCTATCTCGGCGGTTACGTCGGCGTCGCCGCCTCGCAGAGCCGCAGCCTTGACCCCATCGGTTCGCAGTTCGGGGATGGCACCCTCCAACACACCGGCTACGGTTTCACCGGCGGCGGAACGATCGGCTACAACTGGCAGCTCGGCAATGCGCTGTTCGGCAACAAATGGGTGGTCGGCCTCGAGGGTGACATCGGTTACTTCGACGCGTCCCATCGCGCCGTGGACTGGAATGACCCGGACCTCGCCTATAATGCGAAAACATCATGGCTCGCCACCGTTCGCGGCCGCATCGGCTGGGCTGACGGACCGAACTTCGGCTACGTCACCGGCGGTTATGCCGCGCTCAATCTGAAGGACGTGAACGCGGACCCGACTACGGGCATCGAGGCTTCGAGCAACCAGACGCGCAGCGGATGGGCGATCGGCACCGGCACGGAAACCATGCTCGGCGGCGGATGGAGCGCGAAAGCCGAGTCGCTTTACGTCGACGTCGGTCGCGGCGACACGTTGGCAAATCCGAGCAACGTCTTCATTATCCAGACCGACAAGCATCGCTATCAGACTCAGCGGTTCGGCTTGAATTATTCGTTCGGCGCCAAGACCGGGCCTCTGCCGCAAACGAACTGGAACGGATTTTATGCCGGTGTGACCGCCGGCACGACGCTCTCCAGCGTCTCCGGCACCGGCGACGATCTGACAGTGGCTCGGAATGGTGAGATCGGCAACAATGCCGCGGGCTTCCTCATCGGCGGACAGGCTGGCTACAATTGGATGCTCGGTCCGCGCGCCGTGGTCGGCCTTGAAGGCGACTTCAGCTATTTCAGCTCGAAGCAGTCCAACCTGAACTTTTTTAACTCGTCGACGATTACGGATGTCGATGCGTCGTGGATCGGGACATTGCGCGGCCGCTTGGGATACAGCACCGGTCCTGCCCTTCTCTACGTGACCGGCGGTGCCGCCTGGGTGAACGTGACCGACACGTTCAATTGGGGCACCGTGGTGGTCAGCAAACAGACTCTCGACGGCTGGACCATCGGCGGCGGCATAGAGACGGTGTTCTCGGGCAACTGGACGATGAAGAGCGAATATCTCTTCGTCGACGCCGGACACGGCGACCTGCTGGTCGATCCCACCGGCGGCGCGATCTCGATGAACCACAAATTCCATTTGTTCCGCACGTCGCTGGTCTATCGCTTCAGCGGAAACCCACTCAGCGGCTTATAAACGCCGCTGTCGCAGAACAAGAGAACGCAAAAGCCCCGAAGCATCGCTTCGGGGCTTTTCGTTTGCGACGATGACGCCGCTATGTCTCACATCGGTTCTGCCGAGACCGCGGCGGAAGCCGCGATGCGCCCGATTGCCGCCGCATCGCCCGGAAAATCCGCCGCGATCCACGCCATCTCGGCTTCGCGAAGCGCGGCGCCGAGCTTGGGCCCTTGCGGCACGCCGCGCTTGATGAAATCCGCAGCCTTGAGAGGAAACACCGGCGCGATCCAGCGCTCGGGCAACGTTGCGAGCGTTCGCCACGCGACGTCCGCCGCGCCCTGCGGCCATGCGCGAGCCCAGGCCAGCAGCACGCGGTCGGCGAAGCGCTCGGGACCCAGGCGATAGAGCAGCGCCCGCGCGCCCTGTTCGTCTGAGGGCTCAATTTTCCACCACCCGTCCGCCATCGACTGCAAACGCCCATGCTCGGCGTTCGACAGGCGAAGACGCTGCCAAAGCCGCTCGGCATCCTCTTCGGTGCGGGCGGCCAGCGCACCGAGCCGCTGCACCGGATCGGGTTGGACGCCGGCCGCGGCTTCGACCTTGGCGATATTCTCGAAACTCGCGAGATAAGGCACACCACCCAGCACCGGCACAAGCAGACCGGACTCCGCCATGACGGCGAGGACCGGCGTCGCATGACGCGCGATCAGGAGCTTCAACAACTCCGTGCGCACGCGCTCGCGTGACAATTGCTCAAGCCCCGCCCGCGCCGCGATGCACGCGGCAAGGCCGGCGGGATCGGGCAAGCCCCGGCCATAGGCGGCATGGAAGCGGAAGAAGCGCAGGATACGCAGGTAGTCTTCGTCGATGCGCGCACCGGCGTCGCCGATGAAGCGCACACGGCGCGCGCCGAGATCGTCGAGGCCGCCGACGTAGTCATGCACGACGCCGTCGGCAGTCGCCGAAAGCGCGTTCATGGTGAAGTCGCGGCGCTCGGCGTCCTTGCGCCAGTCGCGGCCGAACCGGACATTGGCGTGCCGCCCGAAGGTTTCGACGTCCTCGCGAAGCGTCGTCGTCTCGAATGGCCGGCCCTCGATCACCACCGTCACAGTGCCGTGCTCGATGCCGGTCGGCACCGGCTTGAAGCCGGCCGCCGCCGCACGCCGCATCACCTCGCCGGGAACGGCCGTGGTGGCGAGGTCGATATCGCCAATCGGCTCGTCGAGCAGCGCGTTGCGCACGGCGCCGCCGACAACGCGGGCTTCTTCGCCGTCGCGGTTCAGCACGGCCAGAAGCCGCGCCAGAGCGCCTGCACGCAACCACGCCGCATCGCTGAGAAGCGCCGGCGCGCTCACTGTACGTGCCCCGGAATGAATTTGCCGTCTTCAACGTGCGCGGGCACATAAGTTGAGCCCAGCGGCGCGCCGGAGAAATGCGCCAGGACAAGGAAGCTGCCGATCATCAACAGCAGCGCCAGGATCGCGAGCATGGCAAGGACCTTCGGCGGCCATGAACTCCGTTCCAGCACCGCGGTCCTTGTCACCAGAAGAAAGATGGCATAGGCCGCGAACGGCGCAAGAAACAACGCAAGCTCGGTAAAAACAGGCCGGATCATCCCGCGTAAATCCGTTCGTAAAGATTGCGCAGGATACCCGCTGTTACGCCCCAGATGTAGCGTTCGCCGAACGGCATCGCGTAGTACTGCCGCTCGATCCCGTTCCAGTCGCGCTTGAGGCGCTGGTGGTTGCCGGGCGACATCAGGAAGTCGAGCGGCACTTCGAAAGCGTCGGCCACCTCGCCCGGATTGATCGTCAGCCGGTAGCCCGGCTTGACATAGGCCACCAGCGGCAGAATGCGGAAACCCGAGAACGTCAGGTAAAGATCGAGATAACCGATCGACTCGATAAAGCGTTCGTCGAGCCCGATCTCCTCGTGGGCCTCGCGCAGCGCCGCGGCGCGCGGGCTCAGGTCCGTTGGCTCAATTTTGCCGCCCGGAAACGCCACCTGCCCCGAATGGCTTTTGAGGTCCGGCGTACGCTGGGTCAGCAGCACCACCGGTTCGGGCTTCGCCACCACCGGCACCAGCACGGCGGCGGGCCGCGTCGCCTTGACGCCGGCCTTCTCCCACACCGCGGGATCGAGATCGAGATCGCCGCGGATGCCGCCGGTCGCATCGAGGTCGGTCAACGCCGGTGGCACATCGAGGTTGAGCCGCGCCCGCGCCCGCGCGAAGAACTCCTGCGCCGGTGCCTTGACCTCGTCGAGCGGAACGCCCGGCTGCATCAGGAAAACTCCTTCAGACTGTCGGCCTTGGCCATCGCAAAGAATGCGCCGCCCGAGGCCACGCCAAACATGCGTTCGCCGCAGACGTCGCGCTCCTCGCCAAGCTCGACCAGATCGTAAAACAACGCCCGCGTCACCTTCGCCCACAAGCCATCTCGCACATGCAGATACGGCTTCAACCCGCCGTTATCCGGTTCAGGCTCGAAACGCAATCCATGATCGGTGCCGCACACCACCCAATCGTCCACGTTGGTGCGGAAATTCAGCACGCGGCCGTGGGCGCGATCCTCGATCCGCATCTCGACCGCCATGAACGGCGCATCGTCCACCGTGATGCCGCACTTCTCGACCGGCGTGACCAGAAAATACTTGTCGCCCTCGCGCTTGAGCACGGACGCGAACAGCTTGACCAGCGCCGGCCGGCCGATCGGCGTCTTCATGTAGAACCAGGTGCCGTCGGCGGCGATGCGCATGTCCAGGTCACCGCAGAACGGCGGATTCCATAAATGCACCGGCGGAGGCCCCTTGCCGTCCCGCCCGGCGCTCTCCTTTCGCGCATTGCTGGCGAGCCCTTCCAGCGCACCCAACGAACGTCCGTCCCTGGTCATCCTGCTCGCCGGCCCTGCCAGATCGATCCCTGAGTTCCTAGCATTACACAAGAACACACAAGGAAGTGAAAGCCGCCCCCGCCTCGGAACTTCCCGTGCTGCCTTTGGTTGTTTGTCGCCGCGGTCGCCAAAGTGGCAATTACAAGTCAAACCGCGGTGCAAAGTAGAGCGATAACAACAACCCGAAAGGGAACCGCCATGATCGTCTCTTACAAAAACCTAGCGACTGCTCTGGGATTTGCTTCCGCCATCCTGACAATGACGACCATTCCGTCCAGTGCACAGATGGCGATGTATGGCGACACGTGGTCCCATGTGTCGGTACCGGCAGCCAATGGCCAATGCTGGCACCCTACCGATGCCGCGTTCAGCGAAAGAGGCTACGGCTATTGGGGCGCCTGCCGTTCGGCATCGGGCGCCAGGGCGCAGGCGATTCGCCAGCCAAACACAGTCTATCGCTCCACGCGGCCGGCGCGTCCCTATAACTGACCGCCGGTTTGGTAACCGACCGCTGAATAACTGACCCCCGACCTGAGCGGGCGCGCCACGGTCCGGCGGAGGGGAACGGCTTGCCCGTTCCGCTCGCCCGCACAGCGGCAAACCGGCTCGCGCAATCGTGATAACCGCAATAAGCCGGAGTCGCTTCCTCCGGCACGCGCATGCATCGCACAAATGCCAGGATTTAGCTGGAAAAACCCAGTTGCGATGCAAAGCTAACGAGAATGTTCGGGCCTTGAGCCGGTCGAACCGGTAAGCTCAGCAACTCGGATAAGACGGCTTCGCCCTTGCCGCTGCTGGTGAAAGCAGGGCTCGACAAGGCATGTTGGCAAACAGGGGTCTCAAGCAGGCAAGACCCGAAAAGCAAAGCGCCTAAGGAGCACAGGATGGCCATGACAGGCGGAGACGGGGTCGAAAAGCTCGAGGACATGATTGTCCGGGCGGCTGAGACGACCTCCGCCCACATCGCCGCGGCGAAGGCCGCCGTCGGCAACGTCATCTTCGGACAGGAACAGGTGGTCGAGCGCACCCTCATCACCGTGCTCTGCGGCGGCCACGGCATGCTGGTCGGCCTGCCCGGCCTCGCCAAGACCAAGCTGGTCGAGGCGCTGGGCACGGTGCTCGGCCTCGAAGCGCGGCGCATCCAGTTCACGCCGGACCTGATGCCCTCCGATATCCTCGGCAGCGAAGTGCTGGAGGAAGGCGCCGACGGCAAGCGGAACTTCCGCTTCATTCCCGGGCCGATCTTCGGGCAACTCCTGATGGCCGACGAGATCAATCGCGCGAGCCCCCGCACGCAATCCGCGCTGTTGCAGGCGATGCAGGAGCAGCACGTCACGGTCGCAGGATCGCGCCATGACATGCCGAAACCGTTTCATGTTTTGGCGACGCAAAATCCGATCGAGCAGGAGGGCACCTACCCCCTGCCTGAAGCGCAGCTTGACCGCTTCCTCATGCAGATCGACGTCGATTATCCCGACGCCGCTGCGGAACGCCGCATCGTGTTCGAAACCACCGGCGTCGAAGAGGCCAAGGCGAAGCAGGCGAT
>JAFKKQ010000360.1:6960-10955 GCA_017304505.1 Hyphomicrobiales bacterium
GATCGCCTGGGGGCCGAGCCCGCGCGCCAGCCAATCGCTGATGCTGGTCGCGCGCGCGCGCGCGCTGCTCGACGGCCGGCTGGCGCCGTCGGTGGACGATGTGATTGCGATGGCCGAGCCCGTGCTCAAGCACCGCATGGCGCTGACCTTTGCGGCACGTGCCGATGGCGAAACCATCAGCGGCGTGATCGCCAAGCTCGCGTCGCGCATCGGATGACCGATGGCCGCTAGCGGAACCGCGGACCGAGACGAGTTGAAGGCGACCCGGCGGGCCAGCGGCGCGGGCCGCATGCTGGCCGCCTCGATGCCGCGTCTCATCCTGGAATCGCGCAAGATCGCCGCCACGGTGATCCACGGCCTGCACGGCCGCAGGCGCTCGGGCTCCGGCGAAAACTTCTGGCAATTCCGCCGTTTCGTTTCCGGCGAAGAGGCGCGCCGCATCGACTGGCGACGCTCGGCACGCGACGATCATCTCTACGTCCGCGAGCAGGAGTGGGAGGCCGCGCACACCATCTGGATCTGGCCCGACCGCTCGCCGTCGATGGCGTTCTCGTCAGGGCTGGCGCGGGAAAGCAAGCTCGACCGCACGCTCACCATCGGGTTCGCGCTGGCCGAAGTGCTGGTCGATGCCGGCGAGCGGGTCGGCGTGCCGGGCCTGATGCGGCCGACCGGCAGCCGTGCCGTGATCGACCGCATGGCGGAGGCCATCGTCCACGATCCGGGCGAGCGCGCGAGCCTGCCGACGGACTTCGCGCCGGCGTCGCTGTCGGAGATCGTCGTGCTGTCCGACCTGTGGAGCCCGATCGAGGACATCCGCAAGATCCTGACGCAGCTCTCGACCAACGGGTCGCATGGACATCTCGTTCAGGTCGTCGATCCGGCGGAAGAAACCTTCCCCTATTCCGGCCGCGTCGAATTCGTCGAACCCGAGGGCGGGGGCGAAATCACCGCGGGCCGCGCCGAGAACTGGCGTGCCGACTACACCACCCGGCTGCAGCGCCATCGCGACGCCATCCGGGCCGAGACCGACCGGCTCGGCTGGAGCTTCACCATCCATCGCACCGATCGCCCGGCCAACGAACTCCTGCTCGCGCTGCACGCCCGGATCGGCGAAGGCAATGAGGCGGCGCTGATCAGCCGCCGTCCGCAGGGCGCACGGCGTATGTTCCACGCGCAGCCTGAAGGGCCTGCATCATGATGGGCCTGCCGCTCGGCTTCGCGCAGCCGCTGGTGCTGCTGGGCCTGCTCGGCCTGCCGGTGCTGTGGTGGCTGTTGCGGTTGATGCCGCCGCGGCCGCGGCGCGTTGCGTTCCCGCCCACGCGGCTGCTGTTCGACATCAAGCCGAAGGAAGACACGCCGGCGCGCACACCGTGGTGGCTGACCTTGCTGCGGCTCCTGCTCGCCGCGCTGGTGATTCTCGCCGCCGCGGGCCCGTTGTGGAATCCGCCGGTCGCAAGCACCGCCGGCGCCGCGCCGATCGCGCTCCTGATCGACGACGGCTTCGGTGCCGCGGCAAGCTGGGATGCGCGGCTGCGCGCCGCCGACGATATCGTCGCGCGCGCGGAAGCCGGCAATCGCGGCGTCGCCATCGTTCCGCTCGGCGAGGCCACGCGCGATATCTCGCTTCAGCCGCCAACCGCAGCCCGTGTGCGTCTGGCGCAACTCAAACCCGTGCCCCATGCGGTCGAGCGCACCGATGCGCTGCCTGCGATCAGCCGCCTGCTCGCCGCGACGCCCGACATGGAAGTGGTCTGGCTCTCCGACGGTGTCGATCTCGGCCGCGGCTCGGCGTTCGTTTCGGGCCTGGCCCGCATCACCGAGGGGCGCTCCGTATCCGTGGTGACGGGCGGCTTGCCAACGGCGCATGCGCTCGCGGGCGCCGACAATGCCGCCGGCGCACTGACCGTGAAGGTGCTGCGCGCGACGACCGCAGGCAGCGAAGACGGCATCATCCGTGCGCTCGACCTCAAAGGTCTGCCGCTTGGCGAGACACGGTTTGCCTTCAAGGAGGGCGAGCGCGAGGCCGAAGCCGAAATCAATCTGCCGGTCGAGATCCGAAACGACATCGCGCGCCTGGAAATCCCCGCGGAGCATTCGGCCGGCGCCGTGCAATTGCTCGACAAGCGCTGGCGGCGCCGCACCGTCGGCATCGCCTCCGGCTCGACGGCCGACACCGCGCAGCCGCTGCTCGCCTCGACCTACTATCTGACGCGCGCGCTCAATCCATTCGCCGATGTGCGCACCGCCGACACCGTCGCGCCGGTCGAGGCGATCCGGCGCTTCATCGACCAGCACGTGCCGATGATCATGCTGGCCGATGTCGGCAACATTTCCGGCGAGGCGCATGACCGGCTCGCGGCCTGGGTCGAGGACGGTGGCATGCTGGTGCGCTTTGCCGGCCCCAGGCTTGCCGCGTCCGACGACGACCTCGTGCCGGTGAAGCTGCGCCGCGGCGGCCGCACGCTCGGCGGCAGCCTGAGCTGGGAAAAGCCGCAGGCGCTAAATGGTTTCTCGCGCGAAGGTCCGTTCGGCACCATGACCGTGCCCAACGACGTCACCGTCACGCGACAGGTGCTGGCGGAGCCGGAAGCCGGCCTTGCCGATCGCACCTGGGCCACGCTCGCCGACGGCACGCCGCTTGTCACCGCGGCCAAGCGCGGCAAAGGAATGATCGTGCTGTTTCACGTCACCGCCGACACGCGCTGGTCCAACCTGCCGCTGTCCGGAACATTCGTCGACATGCTTCGCCATCTCGTCGGCATGGCGGAAACGACAACCAGCAACGACGTCCAGGCCCAGGCCGAGAACGCGCGCGAGGTGGTGCCGCCGACGCGCATCCTCGACGGCTTCGGCGCGTTCGGGCCGCCAACCCCGACCAGCCGCCCGGTGCCGGTCGGATATGTCACGCGCGCCACGGCCGATCACCCGCCGGGTTTCTACGGGCCGCCGGAAGGATTGCTCGCAGTGAACACACTGGCGCCCGCCGACAGGCTTTCCGCGGTCGACTACACCCCGCTCAACGTCCGCGTCGAAGCCTATCAGGTCGGCGAGCCGCAGGACTTGCGCGGGCCAGTGCTCCTCGCAGCGCTGGGCCTGCTCGCGCTGGATGCGCTGGTGGTGTTCCTGCTCGCTGGCGGGCTCGCGCAGGCGATGCGCCGAAAGTCCCGGCGGGCGACGGTGGCTCTGCTCGCCGTAGGGCTCCTGACAGCGACGCTGCTCTCGGCCACGAGCGCATTCGCTCAAAGCAGCACGTCCTCCGACACGCCGGCCAATCCGGATTTTGCCGAGAAAGCCACCACGGCAACCCACCTCGCCTATGTCGTGACCGGCGACGCCGAGGTCGACGCGATCAGCAAAGCAGGACTGCAAGGGCTGACGCTGTTCCTCGCGCAACGCACGGCGCTTGAGCCGGGCGACCCGATGGGACTCGATATCGCCCGCGACGAGCTTGCGTTTTTCCCGCTGATCTATTGGCCGGTGTCGCCCAACGCCGCCAAGCCCTCGCCTGCCGCGTTGGCGCGGATCGACGCCTATATGAAAAACGGCGGCACGGTGCTGTTCGACACCCGCGACGCCGTCACCGCGCCGCCCGGCCCCGGCGGCGCCAACCGCACGCCGGGCATGCTGGCGCTGCGCAACATCCTGTCGTCGCTCGACATCCCCGAGCTTGAGCCGGTGCCGCGCGACCACGTGCTGACAAAGACATTCTTCCTGTTGCGCGACTTCCCCGGCCGGTTCGACACCGGTCAGCTTTGGGTCGAGGCGCTGCCGAGCGCCAACGATGACGACGACAGCAAGCGCCCGGCGCGCGCCGGCGACGGCGTGTCGTCCATCCTCATCACCTCCAACGACATGGCCGGCGCCTGGGCCATGCGCAGCGACGGTCAGGCGATGCTGCCGATGGTGGCGGGCGAGCCGCGGCAGCGCGATTTCTCATTCCGCGCCGACGTCAACATCGTGATGTACACGCTCACCGGCAACTACAAGGCCGATCA
>JAFKKQ010000361.1 GCA_017304505.1 Hyphomicrobiales bacterium
AGGGAAATGAGCTTCAGAAGCGCGCAGCCAATGGCGATCTTGGCGGCACGATGCGGCTTGGCGCCTATCCCGCTGTACTGGCGCGGGGCAGCAAGGTCGCCAGCATTTACGGCGCCACCGAGATCAGCGAGCGCCACCGTCACCGCTACGAGGTCAACACTGCCTACAAGGACCGCCTGGAACAACACGGCATGCGCTTCTGCGGCATGTCGCCGGACGGCATATTGCCCGAGATCATCGAATACGCCGACCATCCGTGGTTCATCGGCGTACAGTTCCATCCGGAACTGAAGTCGCGGCCGTTCGACCCCCATCCGCTGTTCTCGTCATTTGTCGGAGCGGCGGTGGAGCAGAGCCGGCTGGTGTAGCTCAGCGGCACAGGGCTTCAGGGGGACAACGCATGATTTACGAGCTTCGCGTATGCTCCGCCATTCCAGGCAAGCTTCCGGCGCTGCTGAAGGATGACCCGCTGATCGCCAACATCAATAGTTCGATCCTGTGGCCCACGACGTTTTCCGCGATCCGCTGAGGGGTGTTGTGGACGTCGATCTGATCCCCAATGCCAATGTCGAAATTGGTGCCGTACGTTTCGGCAACCGGTTGCCATTGGCGTTGATCGCTGGTCCCTGCGCGCTGGAAAGCCGCGCGCACGCGCTCGAAACCGCGGCCGCACTCAAGGAGATTGCGGCCAGACTCAAGATCGGGCTGATCTATAAGACCTCGTTCGACAAGGCCAACCGCACGTCGGCAAAGAGCGCGCGCGGCATCGGCCTCGACGATGCGCTGCCGATTTTTGCCGAGATTCGCGACACCCTAAGCCTTCCCGTCCTTACCGACGTGCACGACGCGGGACAGTGCGCCCGTGTTGCCGAGGTTGTCGACGTGCTGCAAATCCCGGCCTTCCTTTGCCGGCAGACCGATCTGCTGATCGCGGCTGCGAAGACCGGCAAGGTTGTCAACGTCAAGAAAGGCCAGTTCCTCGCGCCCTGGGATATGAAGAACGTCGTCGCCAAGATTACCGGCGCCGGCAATCGCAATGTGCTGGTGACCGAGCGCGGCGCGTCCTTCGGTTACAACACGCTGGTTTCCGACATGAGGGCGTTGCCGATCCTCGCGCGCGACACCGGCGCGCCGGTGATCTTCGACGCCACCCATTCGGTGCAGCAGCCGGGCGGGCAGGGGACGTCGTCGGGCGGCGAGCGGGAGTTCGTGCCGGTGTTGGCACGGGCCGCGGTCGCCGTCGGCGTCGCCGGCGTATTTATTGAAACCCATCCCGATCCCGACAAGGCGCCTTCGGACGGCCCGAACATGGTGCCGCTCAAGGAGATGGAGGCGTTGCTGCGGCGACTCCAGGACTTCGACAGGATCGCAAAATCCAACGTGATTTCAGGTTGAACGACCCGCCGCCCGCGCACGGCGGCTCTTATAGCGGTGCCCGGCTTACGCTTCGTTGAAGAGGCGGTCGACCCGCAAAGACCTTGCGGCGCGGGCAAAGGCGTTGTTCAAGGACGTTCCGACAAACCGACGAGCGCAAGCCATCCCGCCCATTTTCAGAATCGTTGCCCTGGTCGTGTTCGCGCAGACACTGTTCACGCGCGCGGTCGATCCGGTCATTCCGCAGATTGCCGCCGACCTCGGCGTCGACGTCAAAACCGCGGCGCTGCTGTCGACGGCCTTCGCCTTTCCCTTCGCGCTGATTCAACCTGTGCTGGGCGTGACCGCCGATTTCTTCGGCAAGACCCGGCTGATGAATGTGTCGGTGGCGATTGTTGCTATCACCACGTTGATTTGCGCGGTCGCATCGAGCTTTCCGCTGCTGGTCGCCATGCGCATCATAGCCGGACTCGTGGCGGGCGGCGTGTTCCCCGTGGCGATGGCCTTCCTCGGCGATCTCGTCCCGATCAACCAGCGCCAGGTCGCGATCGCGCGGCTGCTTGGTGTTGCGCTGACGGCAAACGTGCTTGGCGCCTCGATCGCCGGCGTCATCGGCGACATGTTCGGCTGGCGCGGCGTGTTCGGCATTCTCGGCGGCTTTGCGCTCACCGTCTCCGTTGTGGCGTGGTTTGCCTTTCGCAAGGTCCCGACTCCGGCGCCACGCCAGTTCAACCGTGCGACGGTGATCGCCAATTTCCGCGGCATCTTTGCCGATCCGCGAGCGAAGGTCTGTTTCAGTGCCGTGTTTTTCGAAGCGATCTTCATCCACGGCTTGTTCCCTTATGTGGCGCTCTTGCTGCAAAGCATCGGCGAAACGCGCGCGTCGATCGCGGGGCTGTTGATCGCCTGCTTCGCATTGGGCGGCGTCGCATACGCCGTCGCGGTGCCGTACCTGGTGCGCAGGGTGCCCGATACCGCGCTGATGCTCACGGGCGGCGCGCTTGCGGGCGGCGGCCTCGTCCTGATCGCCATGCACTTTCCTTGGCAGGCGCAGATCGCGGTCTTCACCGTGTTCGGGCTTGGCTTCTATCTGATGCATTCCTGCATCCAGGTGCACGTCACCGACTTGTCGCAGACCGCGCGCGGCGCGGCGGCCGCGTTGCATTCGTCTTCGTTCTATTTCGGCCAGGCCATCGGCCCGGTGATCTACGGCATCGGTTTTGCCCACGGAGGGCCGGAACCGACCATCCTGTTCGGGGCCGCGGTGGTGCTCACCGTCGGCATCACCTGTTCGCGGCTGCTGCGCCGTCCGGCGCCCAAACCGCCGGCTGGATAGGTGGGTTGCACAAATCGATATTGCAGTGCGAAGGCCGGCACGGTCCAAGGTGCCCCATGAACCGAACCCTCAATATCCTTTGTTTCCTGGTCTTCAGTTCGGCGTTGAGTGCCCGCGCCATCGATCCGGTGGTCCCCCGCATCGCTGAGGATTTCGGCATCCTGCCGACGACAGCCGCCCTGCTGGCGGCGGCTTACGCCGCTTACGGGGTGGCGCAGCCGGTCCTCGGCCCGATGGCCGACACGTTCGGCAAGTCCCGCACGATGGTCGTATGCCTTCTGGTGCTGACGGTGGTGTCGTTCCTCTGCGCCGTCGCGACAAGCTTCTGGCTGCTGTTCGTTCTCCGCATCGTTGCAGGCGCCGCTTGCGGTGGCAGCTTCCCGGTCGGCATGGCGCTCATTTCCGATTTTGTACCGCTCGAGCGGCGCCAAGTTGTGATCGGCCGGCTGCTGACCGCGACGATTTCAGGCAATTTGCTTGGCGCCGCAGCTTCGGGCGTGGTCGCTGATACCATACATTGGCGGGGGATCTTTGTGATCCTGGGCGCGATCAGCTTTGCCGCGCTCGTAATCGGTCATTTCGGTCTCCGGCATCTGCCGGAAGGCGAGCGACATCCGCTCGACGTTCGTTCCGTGCTCGCACGCAACCGGGCCATCTTCGCGCTTTCCACCGCGCGCATCTGCTACATGACCGTCGCCCTCGAAGGATTGTTCCTGTTCGGAATCTTCCCTTACGCGGCGGTAATTCTGCTTAAGGGAGGAGAACCTCGCGCTTCCATCGCGGGCCTGGTGGTCGCCGCCTTCGCGGTCGGCGGGATGATCTACGCGATTAGCGTCAAGAAGCTGCTGCGTTGGTTCGGACAAAAACAGATCATGTCGGCCGGCGGCGTTTTCGTCGCAATCGGCCTGTTCGTGGTGGCCGGAGGACCGCCCTGGCCCGTGCAGGCAGCGGCCTTCGCCGCGATGGGGCTCGGTTTCTACATGCTGCACGCCAGCATCCAGGTTTACGTGACGGAGTTTGCGCCGGCGACGCGCAGTTCGGCCGTGGCGTTTCACACGTTTTCGTTCTTTATCGGCGGAGGCATCAGCCCCGTCCTTTACGGCGTTGGATTCGACCGGCTGGGCGCACCGGCGACGTTGGCGATTGCCGGCGTCGCGATGGCGATCATCGGCGTCGTCAGCGCGCAATTGCTGGTCAAGGCCAAGGTGGCGTGATCGCGCCGGGGGTCAGCCTCGGCCACGGTAGGGCGCGACGCCTTGGTCAGGCACCCAGACGCCCTTGGGCAACTTCCCAGTCTGCCAGAACACGTCGATGGGAATGCCACCGCGCGGATACCAATAGCCGCCGATCCGAAGCCATTTCGGTTTGAGCAGGGTGGCGATCCGCTTGCCGATGCCCACTGTGCAGTCTTCATGGAAGGCGCCGTGGTTGCGGAAACTGGCGAGGTAGAGCTTGAGCGATTTGGACTCCAGGAGCCACCGCCCCGGCACATAGTCGATCGTCAGATGGGCGAAATCCGGCTGGCCCGTGATGGGGCAGAGCACCGTGAATTCCGGCGCCGTGAAGCGCGCAACATAATCGGTATCCGAATGCGGGTTCGGCACGCGATCAAGCGTGGCCGCCTCCGGCGAGGCGGGCTGCGGCGCCGGGCGGCCGAGTTGAAGCGATTTCTTTACCATCGGCTCACCCTGCATCGGCGGCGTGGGGCATGACAAGCTCCATCGCGGCCTGTAGAACGCCGCCAAAAGCCGGGGACCATCATGACCGCCATTACTGACATCATCAGCCGCGAAATCCTCGACAGCCGCGGCAATCCGACCGTCGAAGTCGATGTGACGCTTGAGGACGGCTCGCGCGGCCGTGCCGCCGTTCCGTCCGGGGCTTCGACCGGGGCACACGAGGCGGTGGAGCTTCGTGACGGCGACAAGCGGCGGTATCTCGGCAAAGGCGTGACCAAGGCGGTTGCCGCGATCGAGACCGAGATTTTCGATGCCATCGGCGGCATGGATGCTGAGAACCAAGCCAAGATCGACGAGACGATGATCGCGCTCGATGGCACGCCGAACAAGTCGCGGCTTGGCGCCAACGCCATCCTGGGCGTGTCATTGGCAACCGCCAAAGCGGCCGCGGCCGCGGCGAACCTGCCGCTTTACCGCTACGTCGGCGGCACCCAGGCCCGCGTTTTGCCGGTGCCGATGATGAACATCGTCAACGGAGGGGTGCATGCCGACAACCCCATCGATTTCCAGGAATTCATGATCATGCCGGTCGGCGCACCGACCTTCTCCGAGGCGCTGCGCATGGGCGTCGAGGTGTTCCAGACGCTGAAAAAAGCGCTGCATGACGCCGGCCACAACACCAACGTGGGCGACGAGGGCGGCTTTGCTCCCAATCTGCAATCGGCCGAGGAAGCCCTCGATTTTGTCATGAAGGCCATCGAGAAGGCCGGCTACAAGCCCGGCCAGGACATGCTCCTGGCGCTCGATCCAGCTTCAACTGAATTCTTCAAAATCGGTCATTATGTCTATCAAGGAGAAGGGAAAACCCGCTCCAAGGAAGAGCAGGCCCAATACCTCGCCGATCTGGCCTCACGCTACCCGATCGCCTCGATCGAGGACGGCATGGCCGAGGACGATTTCGACGGCTGGAAGCTTGTGACGGGCCTAATCGGCAAGAGTTGCCAGCTCGTCGGCGACGACCTGATGGTGACCAATGTCGCCCGTCTGAACGATTGCATCCGGCAGGGGCTCGGCAATGCGATCCTGGTCAAGGTCAACCAGATCGGCACGCTGACCGAGGCGCTGGCCGCCGTCGAAACCGCCCACAAGGCGGGCTACACCGCGGTGATGTCGCATCGTTCCGGCGAAACCGAGGATTCGACCATCGCCGACCTCGCGGTTGCCACCAACTGCGGGCAGATCAAGACCGGCTCGCTCGCGCGGTCCGACCGGACCGCGAAATACAACCAGCTCCTGCGGATCGAGCAGGAACTCGGGCCGCAGGCGAAATATCTCGGCAAGGCCGCGCTGCGGGCGTTTCGCTAAGTTGCGCCCGCCGTCATCGGTAACGCCGCCTTAACGCGGATCGCGGCATTTTGTCGGGATGGTAACCCGGCGAAAGCTTCGCACTGTCCTGACCACGCTCGGCCTCTACGTCGGCTGTGCACTGGTCATCAGTTATTTCGCGGTCAACGCCTACACCGGGAACCACGGCTTGCGGGCGCAGCAGGATCTCGATCATCAATACGCTTCGCTGAGCGCCGAGCTCGCCGATCTCAAGCAGCAGCGAAGCGAGTGGCAGCACCGGGTCAAACTGCTCAAATCCGAGAGTATCGACCCCGACATGCTCGACGAGCGGGCGCGGGCAATGCTGGACTATCTCGATCCACACGAACTGACGCTGATGCTCAAACGGCCGTGAGGGCCAGCCGAAGGCTGTCGCCAACACCGTCGCGGTGGGCAAATCAGCCTTCCCCTTCAAAGGTTTCCGGGGCCCAAAGCGGCCTGTGTGAGACTGCCGCACACGCTTTCGCCAACCGCCGAATTACGCTATTGAAATGGCGGCCGTCGATCGACGGCGACTTGCCCGAGGAGAGTCATGGCCGTCGCCAAGAATACGGCGCAACCCAATGTTGCGCGCCGCCCGCCCAACGACACGGCGGACAATGGCAAGGCAGGTTCCGGCCCAGGGGCCACCGCGGTCGCCGACCTGGGCAAGGCCCAGGAGCTGGCCGCTTACCGCGACATGCTGCTGATCCGCCGCTTTGAGGAAAAGGCCGGCCAGATGTACGGCATGGGCCTGATCGGCGGCTTCTGCCACCTCTACATCGGCCAGGAAGCCGTGGTGGTCGGCATGCAGATGGCGCTCAAGGATGGCGACGCCGTGATTACCGGCTATCGCGACCACGGTCACATGCTGGCTTGCGGAATGGACCCCAAGGGCGTGATGGCGGAGTTGACCGGCCGCAGCCAGGGCTATTCCCGTGGCAAGGGCGGCTCGATGCACATGTTTTCGGCCGAGAAGGGCTTCTACGGTGGTCACGGCATCGTCGGCGCCCAGGTGCCGATCGGCACCGGTCTGGCGTTCGCCAGCAAGTATCGCGGCAAGGACAATGTCTCGCTGACCTATTTCGGCGATGGCGCCGCCAACCAGGGCCAGGTCTACGAAAGCGCTCTGGTCTTTGCCGGTGATCTACATCATCGAAAACAACCAGTATGCGATGGGCACGTCACTCAAGCGCGCCTCCGCCACAACCGACCTCTATCAGCGCGGCTCGGCGCATGGCATCCCCGGCGAGCGGGTGGATGGAATGGACGTGCGGGCAGTGAAGGCTGCCGGCGACCGTGCCGTGAAATGGTGCCGCGACGGCAACGGCCCGATCATTCTGGAGATGCTGACCTACCGCTACCGCGGCCATTCGATGTCCGATCCCGCGAAATACCGCACACGCGAGGAGGTCGAGAAGGTGCGTAGCGAGCACGACCCGATCGAGCAGGTGCGGCTGCGCTTGATTCAGAACAAATGGGCCAGCGAAGAAGAATTGAAAAAGGTCGACGCCAAGGTGCGCCAGACCGTCAATGAGGCTGCCGAGTTCGCGACCAATACTCCCGAGCCCGACCCGTCGGAGCTCTACACCGATATATACGCCTGACTGGTGCGTTGAGGGATTGTCGTTCGATGCCAATTCAAGTGCTGATGCCCGCCCTCTCGCCCACGATGGAGAAGGGTAACCTCGCCAAATGGCTCAAACGCGAGGGCGACCCGGTGAAGTCCGGCGATGTGATCGCCGAGATCGAAACCGACAAGGCAACGATGGAAGTTGAAGCGGTCGACGAAGGCACGCTTGGCAAAATCCTCATCCCCGAAGGCACCGCCGATGTCGCGGTGAACACGCCGATTGCGGTGATCTTGAGCGACGGCGAGGATGCATCGGCTGCCGCCTCCGCCGCGCAGCCGGCGCGGCAGCAGAAGTCAGCAGAGTCGCCAGCCGCGAAGCCGGCCCAAGCGCCAACGCAGGCGCCCGCCGCCGAGCCGAAAACGAGCGTCGCCCCGCCGCAACAGCAAGCCCCGCCCGAGCCGGATGTGCCGGAAGGCACCGAGATGGTGACCATGACGGTGCGCGAGGCGCTGCGCGACGCGATGGCCGAGGAGATGCGGCGCGATCCTGACGTGTTTGTCATGGGCGAGGAGGTCGCGGAGTATCAGGGCGCCTACAAGGTCACGCAGGGCCTGCTTCAGGAGTTCGGTGCCGAGCGTGTGGTCGACACGCCCATTACCGAGCATGGCTTTGCCGGCCTCGGCGTCGGTGCTGCGTTGGCGGGCCTCAAGCCCATTGTCGAGTTCATGACCTTCAACTTCGCCATGCAGGCGATGGATCAACTTATCAATTCGGCGGCCAAGACCCGCTATATGTCGGGAGGCCAGATCGGCTCGTCGATCGTCTTCCGCGGACCGAACGGTGCCGCCGCGCGCGTCGCCGCTCAGCACAGCCAGGACTTCTCCGCCTGGTATTCGCACATTCCCGGCCTCAAGGTCGTCGCGCCCTACACCGCCGCCGACGCCAAGGGTTTGCTCAAGGCTGCGATCCGCGATCCCAATCCGGTGATCTTCCTCGAGAACGAAATCCTTTACGGCCATAGCTTCCCGGTGCCGAAACTCGACGATTTCGTGCTGCCGATCGGCAAAGCGCGGATCGCGCGTGCCGGAAAAGACGTCACCATCGTTTCGTTCTCGATGGGCATGACTTACGCACTCAAGGCCGCGGATGAACTGGCCCAGGAGGGCATCGACGCCGAGGTTGTCGACCTGCGCACCCTGCGGCCGATGGACACCGAAACCATTGTCGACTCGGTGAAGAAGACCGGCCGCATCGTGACCGTCGAGGAAGGCTGGCCGCAGAGCGGTATTGGCGCAGAGATCGCCGCGCGTGTCATCGAGCATGCCTTTGACTATCTCGATGCGCCGGTGACGCGCGTTTCGGGCAAGGACGTGCCGATGCCCTATGCCGCCAACCTGGAAAAGCTTGCGCTGCCGACCGTGGCCGAGGTGGTCGAGGCGGCAAAAGCCGTCTGCTACCGGTAATGGCTCATGGCGCGACGTAACATCCAAGGGAAAGCGCAAGACAACGACGACCCCCGTGCCTACCAGGCGCTTGCGCTGCCCGAGCAGGCATTGGAGCGGGGCGGCACGGAAATCCTGCGGCTTGGCGTCATCGACAGCGAGCTCTATGTCGCAGCGCTGCCGGCTTTCGAGGCGCCGGCGCGGTGGGGCGAGGTTTTGGCCGAGGTCGCGCGGCGTCTCGCCGCGATCTACGCCGTGCAGAAACCCGGCTTGAGCAGGAAGGACGCCACTGTCGAAATCGTCGAGGCGTTTGCCGCCGAGATGGGCGCGCAGCCCGTAAACGGCACCGAGACCGGTGCCGGATCGCGTGCCAAGCTGCGTACCAAGCCGCGTGCCACGACCAATGCCAAGACCAATGCCAAGACCAAATCGCGCGGTGGCGCCAAGAAAGCCGCGCGCTCCGCAAAACGAAAAACACGCTGAAAGAGTGGGCCTATGCCGATCAATATCCTCATGCCGGCGCTGTCGCCCACGATGGAGAAGGGCAACCTTGCCAAGTGGCTCAAGCGCGAAGGTGATGCCGTCAAATCCGGCGATGTGATCGCGGAGATCGAGACGGACAAGGCCACGATGGAGGTCGAGGCGGTCGACGAAGGCACGCTCGCCAAAATCATGGTGCCGGAGGGCACCGCCGATGTGCCGGTCAATCAGGTGATCGCGGTGCTGGCCGGCGAGGGCGAGGATGTGAAAGCGGCGGCGGCCGGCGCGGGGCAGGGCACGGCAGCGCCCGCTGCCAAACCGCAAGCGGCCCTGCCTAAGACCGAAGTGCCGGCCCCTGCCAAAACTGAGGCACCAAAAGCGGCTGCGACCCCGAGCGCACAAGCGCCGGCGGTGGCGCTTCAAGCCGCTCCTGCGCTGCAGGCTCGCGACGGCAACCGTGCGTTTGCCTCGCCGCTGGCGCGACGGCTGGCGAAGGAAGCCGGCATCGATGTTTCGCGCATTGATGGCTCCGGTCCGCACGGCCGCATCGTTGCTCGAGACGTGGAAGCGGCGAAGTCCGGCAGGGGATTGAAGACCGCCGGTGCACCGGCTGCGGCCGCTGTAGCCCCCTCGATCGCGCCGTCAATGTCGGATGCGCAAGTGCGCGCGCTGTTCGAAGACGGCAGCTACGAGGTGGTTCCGCACGACGGCATGCGCCGCACCATCGCACAGCGCCTGACGCAATCGACGCAAACCATCCCGCATTTCTACCTGACCATCGATTGCAACATCGGCAAGCTTCTGGCCGCGCGCGAGGAGATCAACGCCGCCGCGCCGAAGGACAAGGATGGCAAGCCTGCCTACAAGCTTTCGGTCAACGACTTCGTGCTCAAGGCTCTCGCACTGGCGTTGCAACGCATCCCCGACGCCAACGTCAGCTGGACCGACGGCGCGATGCTCAAACACAAGCATTCGGACATCGGCGTGGCCGTGGCGTTGCCGGGCGGATTGATTACGCCGATCGTGCGCCAGGCCGAGAGCAAGTCGCTCTCCACCATCTCCAACGAGATGAAGGACCTCGCCAGCCGCGCCCGCGCGCGCAAGCTCAAGCCGATGGAGTATCAGGGCGGGACGTCGGCGGTGTCGAATCTCGGCATGTACGGCATCAAGGACTTCACGGCGGTCATCAACCCGCCGCACGCCACCATCCTCGCGGTCGGCGCCGGCGAGGAGCGGGCGGTCGTCAAGAACGGCAAGATCGAGGCGGCTCACATCATGAGCGTGACGCTATCCTGCGATCATCGCGCGGTCGATGGTGCGCTCGGTGCTGAGTTGATCGGCGCGTTCAAGACGCTGATCGAAAATCCGGTGATGATGGTGGTTTGACCGCGGGCAGGCGATCCATGCGGCGGCTGTTGACAGTTGTAGGTTCTTGGCTTTTCGGCGCGCCCGCCGGCAAGAGCTAGCGCGATGGCCGAAGCCTTCGCCTTTCTCGGAATACTGCTGATGTCGCTGGTGGTCGCTCTGCTCGCGATATTCCAGCTCGTCGACTTCCTGGACGCAAACGGCGAAATCCTCCTGGTGGTATCTTGCGTCGCGATCTTTGCGGCCGTGAGCCTTGCGGTGTTTTCGGTCGCCTACACCCGGGTGAAACGTGCGCAGGCTCTCAATGGCGTCGCGATCGCCCTGGCGCTGGTCGCTGTTATTGTGGTCCGCGCGACGGGTTTCGTCGGGTGGGTTTCCGCCCACTCCAGCGTCGCGCATGATGCCGGCAGCGAACACGCCGCTGTGGCGCTGGAGTTGCTCTTGCCCATGCTGTTGGCTGTCCTGGTGCAATGGGGGCTGGTGCGGCGGCGTTGGCTGCGCGCAACCGGCGACGAGGATTTGACGCTGTGGCCGTGGGTCACCACGGCGGCGACGGGATTGGCGATCCTGAACCCGATAGGGCTCACGCTGGTTTCCACCGTCCTGCGTTATGCCGCATCCGGCGTGGCGGGATCGTTGTTGACGACAATCGCGGCCGCGGCTGCCGGCGCGGTGGTCGTGACCGCTTGCATCGAATGCTATATCAGAGGTCGCATCCTGCGCCGCCGCCTCGCGGCTCACCCGCCGGTTGTCGGTGGACGAGCAGGAACGATAGGCTGAGCAGGAACGGAGACGCGCGTGGCTGAATCCTTCGACATCATCATCATCGGCTCGGGGCCGGGCGGCTATGTTGCCGCCATCCGCGCGGCGCAGCTCGGCTTCAAGACTGCGATTGTCGAGAAACAATATCTCGGCGGCATCTGCCTGAATTGGGGCTGCATTCCGACCAAGGCGCTGCTGCGCTCGGCCGAAATCTATCATTACATGCAGCATGCCAAGGATTACGGCCTGAAGGCCGACAATGTCGGCTTCGATCCGGCAGCCGTGGTCAAGCGGTCGCGTGCGGTGTCCAAGCGCCTGAACGAGGGCGTTGGCTTTCTGATGAAGAAGAACAAGGTCTCGGTGATCTGGGGCGAGGCGACTATCGACGCACCCGGAAAGATCACCGTCAAGGCCAGCGACTCCCGGCTGAAAACCGAAACGCCGAAAGGCTCGCTCGGACCTGGCAGCTATCAAGCCAAGCACATCATCCTGGCCACCGGCGCGCGTCCACGTTCGCTTCCAGGGCTCGAAGCGGACGGCAAGCTGATCTGGACTTACTTCGAGGCGATGGTCGCGCCGCAGATCCCGAAATCGCTGCTGGTGATCGGCTCGGGCGCGATCGGCATCGAATTCGCTTCGTTCTTTCGCACGCTCGGCGCCACAGTGACGGTCGTGGAGGTGCTGCCGCAGGTGCTGCCGGTCGAAGACGCCGAGATCGCGGCGTTTGCGCGGAAGTCTTTCGAAAAGCACGGCATCCGCATTCTCACCGGAGCCAAGGTCACTAAGCTCGACAAGAAGGCTGACAGCGTCACCGCCACCATCGACGCCGGCAACGGCAAGACCGAGCAATTGACCGTGGACCGCGTGATCTCAGCGGTCGGTGTCGTCGGCAACATTGAAAATCTTGGGTTGGAAAAGCTTGGCGTCAAGACGGAGCGTGGCTGCGTCGTCATCGACGGCGTGGGCAAGACCAACGTGCCGGGCCTCTACGCGATCGGGGACGTCGCCGGCCCCCCGATGCTGGCGCACAAGGCCGAGCACGAAGGCGTCATCTGCGTCGAAGCCATCAAAGGACTTCATCCGCACCCGATGGATAAGCGCATGATTCCGGGGTGCACCTACTGCTCGCCTCAGGTCGCGTCAGTCGGGCTGACCGAGCAGGCGGCGAAAGACATGAAGCTCGATATCCGCGTCGGCCGCTTTCCATTCATAGGCAATGGCAAGGCCATCGCGCTCGGTGAAGACCAGGGCTTGATCAAGGTCATCTTTGACAAGAAGACCGGTCAGCTTCTGGGCGCGCACATGATCGGCGCCGAGGTCACCGAACTGATTCAGGGTTATGTCGTAGCAATGAACCTCGAGACGACGGAAGCCGAACTGATGCACACCGTGTTCCCGCACCCGACACTGTCGGAAATGATGAAGGAAGCGGTGCTCGATGCCTATGGACGAGTGCTGAACATGTAACGTCCATTCACGGGACTGCCGGCGCAAAACAAGAAAAGCCGGCGGTGACAGGGGAGGAACGAGGATGCGAATGTTTGCGATGATGGCGCGTGGCGCGGCGATCGGCTGCGCGCTCGCGTTGAGCGTGGCGGCGGCCGCAGCCCAGCAATATCCGAACCGGCCGATCAAGTTCGTGCAAGGATTCGTCGCGGGCGGTAACGCCGACGCGATCACCCGTGTGCTGGGAGCCGAACTGAGCAAGTCGCTCGGGCAGCCGGTGATCTCGGAGGCTCGCGTCGGCGCCGGCGGCAATATCGCGGCGGAGCAGGTGGCCCGCGGCGAACCGGACGGCTATACGCTCCTGCTGGCGACAACCGCTCACGTGGTGTCGCCAGCACTCTACAAGAAACTCAACTACGATCCGGTCAACGACTTCGCCTTCATTTCGTCGGTGACGAACGTGCCGTTCCTATAAGACGCTCAAGGATCTGATTGGCGCGGCAAGAGCCAAGCCGGGCACCATCAATGTCGGTACCGCAGGCATCGGGACGGGCCAGCATATGTGCCTCGAGTTATTTGCCTCCACGCTTGGCATCAAGGTCACCCATGTGCCGTTCCGCGGCGACGCCGGTGCGGTGACCGGTCTTCTGAGCAAGAATGTCGATGCCATCGTGGCGCCGGCGAGCGCAGCGCTCGGCAACATCCGGGGCGGCAATTTCCGTGCGCTGGCGATCACGTCCAAGGAGCGATGGCCGGCGCTCAAGGATGTTCCGAGCGTCGCCGAAACCGTGTCGCCGAATTTCGAGATGATCGCCTGGATCGGTGTCGCCACCACGCACGGCGTCCCGCGGCCGATTATCGACCGGCTCAATAGCGCGATCCGCGGCGCAATCGCCGATCCGGAAGTGGATAAGCAATTGTACAATCTGGGCGGTTTTCCGAAAAGCAGCACGCCCGAGGAAGCGATCGAGCGCGTCAAGTTCGAGATTGCGCGCTGGAAGGGCGTCGTAGAAAAAGCGGGCATCCCCAAGCGATAGGTTTGCGCGCCAGACGATTTGTCTTCAACCAAGCAAGCACAGAGGCCCGTGATGGCTGACAAGCCAAGCAATGTCGATCCGTCCACGCTGAAGTTCCTGGGCAAGGAGATGTACCTGGTGGTTACACGGCCGGTGCGCTCGCCTGAAATCGCCAAGCGGCTGAAGGATCACCTTGACCATCAGGTCGCGCTGGAAAAGCGCGGCATCATGTTCGCCGCCGGTCCGCTTTATCCGCGCGGCTCCGATGTGCCCGAAGCCGGCATGTTCGTGCTGCGTGCCAATTCCTTCGAAGAGGCCGACGCCATCGCCAAGGAAGACCCGCTGCACAAGGCGGGCTTGCGGACCTATACGTTGCAGAAGTGGCGGCTGAACGAAGGCCGCATCACCGTTACGGTCGATTTCTCCGACCAGACCATGAAGATCGATTGATCCTGCCGCTACACTCGGTCGCGGTGGGAAATTTCGACCACGCGCGCGCGCCCGGCCAGCTCTTCGACCAGGG
>JAFKKQ010000362.1 GCA_017304505.1 Hyphomicrobiales bacterium
CGGCGCGGCGCGGCACGGCTACACGGTCGGTTATGTCGAGCGGCGGCGCGGCGATCGCGACGGTGCGCCGGCGCCGCTGACCGGGGTCAGCCTGACGCTTGCCGGAAAAACCGTGCCGCTGAAGGTTATCGCATCCCGGGTCAAGCGGACGACGCAGGGGCTCGAGACGGCCGCCAGCGGTCCCATGACAAACGACCTGCTGAAGACCTTCGCCGCCTACGGCAGCCGCTCGCTCGTCGTCGAAACTGCGAGCGACGACGATTCGAGTACGGCGATCCGTGTCGGCAACGCCGGCATGGTGGCGGGGCTGCGGGGACTGGAGGCGCGTTGCGCCGCGGGCTCGCCGATCCGCAACACGGCCCGCACCGGCGTGCGGCAGGGCGGTTAGGCGGTCGGTCTGCCTCGCTAGGGCGTTTTGGCGGTGGCGGTTTCGAGTGCGGGCTGTCCGCCGGCGGGGTTCTGACGCTTGCTCTCGATCTGGCCGATGGCGTCCACCACGGCGTCGAAGGTGAGCAGGGTGGAAGCATGGCGCGCTTTATAGTCGCGCACCGGCTCCAGAACCGCGATGTCGGCCCAGCGGCCGTCCTTGGGCGGCTCGCCGTTTTCTTTCAACATCCTGCGCACGGAGTCCCGCAGCTTGCGCAACTCGTCGGCCTTCGCACCGATGACATGGCTTGCCATGATCGAGGACGAAGCCTGGCCGAGGGCGCAGGCTTTCACCACGTGGGCGAAATCGGTGATGGTGTCGCCATCCATCTTGAGATCGACGGTTACGGTCGAACCGCACAGCTTGGAGTGGGCCGTGGCGGAGGCATCAGGTTCCTCCAGGCGGCCAATACGTGGAATATTGCCCGCCAGTTCCAGGATGCGGCGGTTGTAGACCTCGTTGAGCATGGGATCATCATTTCGCGAGACCGGGACGGACGTGATTGAAGCAGTTTGTGTTCGGTCTCTGGAAGATTATATATGGGGCTGTCGGGCCGAGCGGAAAGGGTTTTTGTTCCGGTTCGGCCGCGGCTGCCCCTGATGGGGAGCTATGCAAATGGGGAATGCGGCGTCCAACGGCCTCCGTGCTAAGCACCCGTGCTTCGCATGGACGCGGTCCGCGATGCGGCACCCGGTGACACACCCGGTCTCCGGCTGAAGTCGAGGGGCCGGTCGAACGGAGAGACCGATGGACGCAGTTGTTAAGCCCTGGCCCAAGGGCTCGGAACCCGAATTGTCTGATCACGTCCGAGCCGCGCCGCAGCCGGTCGGCGATCGGCCGTCGCGCGAAGAGGCGGAATCGGCCGTGCGCACGCTGATCGCTTATATCGGCGACAATCCCGATCGCGAGGGCCTGCTCGACACGCCCAAGCGCGTGGTCGGCGCCTATGAGGAGCTTTATCGCGGCTACAAGGAATGCCCGGCGGAGGCGCTGGAGCGCCAGTTCTCCGAAACCGGCAAGTACGACGACTTTGTGCTGGTGAAGAACATTGCCTTCAACTCGGCGTGCGAGCATCACATGATGCCGTTCACCGGCAGGGCTCACATCGCCTACATGCCGGTCGACAAGGTGGTTGGCCTGTCCAAGCTGGCGCGACTGGTCGATGTCTATGCGCGGCGTCTGCAGACGCAGGAGCACATGAATTCGCAAATTGTTACTGCGATCGAGGAAATCCTCAAGCCGCGCGGCGTGGCGGTGATGCTTGAGGCCGAGCACACCTGCATGTCGCTTCGCGGCGTGGAGAAGCCCGGCGCACTTACGGTTACGACCCAGTTTCGCGGCGCATTCCGCGACGATCAGAGCCAGCAGTTGCGCTTCCTGTCATCGGTGCGGGGCAGCCAGCGCTAGCGAGCCGCTCGCCGTCGGATTTGTTGTCAACGCCGGTTCTGGGAAGTCCCAGGGCCGGCGTTCTGCTTCCGTATGTTTCGACCCGCCCGCGCCGCGGAGTCGCATGTGCGCTTAAGGGTCCGGCAAGGTGGCATGTCCACTCTCACGAGGACCGGTTGCCGCTCCGGACCGAAGCCGGGGCAAGCGCTAAAGACGAGACCTCAAGCCATAGGCTGTGCCCATGATAGACGAATCGCAGAATCAGGATCGCGAGGAGGGGCTGGCACTGGCGCCGAAATTCGACGCCGACGGCCTGGTGACGTGCGTCGCCACCGATGTGTGGACCGGCGACGTGCTGATGGTCGCGCACATGAATGAGGAGGCGCTCCGCCGCACCATCGAAACCGGTGAGGCCTGGTACTACTCGCGCTCGCGCGGCTCGCTCTGGAAAAAGGGCGAGAGCTCCGGCCACACCCAGCGGGTGACGGAAATGCGCGTCGACTGTGACCAGGATGCAGTTTGGATCAGGGTCGAGCAGAACGGGCCGGGCGCTTGTCACACCGGCCGCCAGTCTTGTTTTTATCGCGCCGTCCCGCTGCGCCAGACTGGCCCGGTCACGCTGGAGTTCCGCAACGCCGACAGGGCATTCGATCCGCACGCGATATACGGGGAGAAATAGGGCTTGGCCCGGTTGCGCCGTTATTCGGTGGCAGGCGCGAATGCGCAGCGGCAGTCGATCGCGTATTCTTTCGCCCGCAACGGAGTGGATGAGCAGCTTGCTTGCATGTACCTGGGGTGGCTACATTATTTCAGATTATGTATCGAGGAGCGATACATCAATAAGCTGCGAAACCTCACAGCTTATTCCGATCGCGGAATAGAGCGGCCCCGGCGCCGCGCATGATTGGGGGACATTCTATGGCTGCCATGAGGGATTTCGTCGCTGGCGGCTATCGCTACATTCCGGCCGTCTTCCAGTATTCAAGCGGCGTGGCTGCGCTGCCGTCCTACGAAATCCAGCGCGTCAGTCTCAGCAGGCCGGTGCCGTTGAAAGATGGTTTCAGGCTCATAGAGCAATTCATTACGGATGCGGGCCGGCCGCTGACGGCATTTTGCGCCTGCGAGTTGCGTTCGCCCGTGCCGTTCACGCCCGATGGCTTCAGGGACTTCAACAAGATCTACGTCGAAACGTTGAAGGCATGGGGCATCTACGGCGGCGGCGATGACGACAACCCGGTGGCGCGCAGCAATGTCTGTCCGCAAATCGACCCGCCGGCAGAGCCGTCGCTGCACGCCTTTTCCTTTACGGTGAAATCGGACAACGCGCAGCCGACGTGCGTGATCTCGGGTTCCGCGGAAGCGCGGGGCGTGAATTTGCCCTACGAGCAGAAGATGATCCGGTTTGGCGAAACCAGCACCGATGCCATGCGGGAAAAAGCGCGGTTCGTCGTTGGGGAAATGAGTGACCGGCTTGCTGCGCTCGGCTTCAAATGGGCGGACGTGTCCGCGACTCAACTCTACACCATTTACGATTTCCATTCGTTCTTTGCCGACGAACTTGTCCGACGCGGTGCCGGACGAAACGGACTGACATGGCACTTCAACCGGCCGCCGGTGAACGTTCTCACCTTTGAAATGGATTGCCGGTCGGTGGCACTGGAGCGCTTCAAGGCGGTCTGACGGAGCCGTCACCCGGTTCCGGGGAGGGCGGGGGCCGCCCGTGCCCGAACCGATCTTTTATGAAAATCGCCGCTTTCTATACCTAGCGGATTTCCATTCCTTCGATATCCTGCACCGCAGTCCTGGCGAGGAATTTGCCACGATTCAGCCAAGCGTTCGCAATAATGTTCGAGTCGCGGCCAAGCGGAGGGGCTCCATTGTTTCCAGCGCGCCAATGTCCTGCTGCTGCAACGTCGTCTTTGCTGATCGCAGGTGTGTTTTTCGCTTTCCTGTCCTCGGGAGGGGGTGCCCAGGCCCGGGTTCTGTCGGATGCCTGCGGGGACACCGTCGGACTCGCTATCCTGTCTTCGCCCGTTACGCCGTGGAAGGGCGCGCCTTTGCGCGTCGTCTTCACCACGGAGAAGCCGCTTGAAGGCGAGCTTTCGCTGGTCGCGCCCAATGGCAGCGTCGCAGCCAAGTCTCGTGCGCGCCACGGTGGACCGCCGTATTTCTGGTTTGCCGAGATTGCGTCTCCGGCTGCGGGGACATGGCAGGTGAAGCTTGCGCGCGACCGGGCGTCGGCCGGATGCGACACGATCACGCGCGAAATCGCCGTGCGTGATAGCGCGCCGCCGCGGCCGGGCATGACGCCGGGTTTGGCGTGGCCGCTACGCAACACATGGAACCGCGAAACCGAAAACCTGTATTCGGCCTGGATCGAGAAGCTGTTCGATGCGCCGCTTGACGCGGCGCCGTCGTGGCGGGCGCTGCACGAGGTGCTGCGCGATAAGTCACGCAATATCCTGTTCAACTATCTGGGCCTTCGCGAGGATGAATCGAACCTTGTCATCCGGCCTGACTGCGCTGACCTTCCGTATTTCTTGCGTGCGTATTTCGCATTCAAAATGGGACTGCCGTTCGGCTACTCGAATTGCTCGCGGGGCGGTGGCGGCAAGCCGCCGAAGTGCTACCAGTGGCTCAACATCCAGAAGCTGGAGGCGGCGCGGTCCTCGCCGTCTGAGCAGATCGCCGCGGCAAGTGCGCCGGTGGCAAAGCGCGTCGGGCTCGTCGCATCGTTCGGCCAGGTGTTGAAGGCGACGGCCGATACCGTCCATTCCGCATCCGCGCGCGCGCCCGATGGCGACGACAACACCGATTATTATCCTGTACCTCTCACGCAGGACACGCTGCGTCCAGGGACCGTATACGTCGATCCATACGGGCACGTCCTGGTGCTGGCCAAGCGTGTGCCGCAAACGGACGATGCCGCCGGCGTCTTCTTTGCCGTCGATGCGCAGCCTGACGGCACCGTCGCCCGCAAGCGGTTCTGGCGCGGCAATTTCCTGTTTGCCCAGGATCCCAGGCTCGGGAGCCCCGGTTTCAAGCGCTTTCGGCCGATCGTGCACGAGAAGAACGGCACGCTGCGCCGTCTGACCAACAACGAAATCGCGAAGAACCCCCAGTACGGCGACTTTTCGCTTGCGCAGACCAAGCTTGGCGTCGAGGCGTTTTATGATCGGATGGATGACGTGATGTCGCCCGCTCCGCTTGACCCCATGCGGGCGATGAAGGAGGCGATTACCTCGCTCGAGGAGCAGGTGAACGCGCGCGTCACGTCGGTCGAGAATGGCCGCAAATTCCAAAACAGCAAGCGCGGCGAAGCCAGCATGCCGGACGGCGCAGCGATCTTCGAGACGACTGGCGCGTGGGAGGATTTTGCAACGCCGGCGCGCGACTTGCGTCTGTTGATCGCGATCGATGTCGTTCGCGGCTTTCCGGAGCGGGTCGCGCGGCGGCCCGAGCGGTATGCGATGCCAAAAGGCAAGAGCGTCGCCGATGTGAAAACCGAATTGCAGAGCGTGCTTGCGTCGGAGCTTTCGAGGCGGAAGTTTTCATATACGCGCAGCGACGGATCGCCGTGGACGCTCTCTGTCAAGGATGTGGTCGATCGCGTCACGTCGCTTGAGATGGCTTACAACGTAAACGACTGTGTCGAATTGCGGTGGGGTGCGCCGGATAAAAGCGATGAGGCATCGACGTGCAAACGGCACGCGCCGGGGGCGCAGCGCGCGAAGATGACAAAATACCGTCCGTGGTTCCAGGAGCGGCGTCGGCCGCCGCGCGCTTAAGACACGCGATCCCGAACCGAGGGTGGGCGTTGCGGTGGTGCGATTTATTGGACCGCACCAGGTAAGGCCGGCGGCACGAAAGCTGGAGCAGGTTGCCGTGGCGCTCCGAGAGGGCGGTTTTCCCGTTGCGGGCTGCTGTCTTACGAATTACGATACAAATCATCCATATTGTATCATAATGTGATACAAAAGATGCCCGAAGACGATGACTTCGGACGAGTGGCCGATCAATCCGGGCGCCCAGCGAGCCGAGAGTGAGGCTTTGAGACGACCATGACCCACGTCATGACCTCGCACGCCGATCCCTTGAAGATCGCCATTGTCGGCAGCGGGCCGAGTGGGTTCTACGCCGTGGAAGCGCTTCTTCAATCGGGTCCGGATGTCGAGATCGACCTTTACGACCGCATTCCGGTGCCGTTCGGATTGGTCCGCTACGGTGTCGCGCCGGACCATCAGAAACTGAAAGAGGTCACGCGTGTCTTCACCAGACTCGCGCTCGATCAGCGCGTTCGTTTCTTCGGCAACGTCACGGTCGGTCATGATGTGTCGATCGCCGAATTGCAGGAGCTTTACGACGCAGTGGTGATCGCCTCGGGCGCGGGCGTCGACCGCGCTATGAACGTGCCGGGTGAAGACCTGAACGGCTCACACGCCGCAGTCGACTTCGTCGGCTGGTACAACGGCCACCCCGACTATCGGGACTGCCGCTTCGATCTTTCGGGAGAGCATGCGGCCATCGTCGGGCAGGGTAATGTTGCGATCGACGTCTGCCGTATCCTGGCAAAGACCGTTGACGAATTGCGCAAGACCGATATCGCCGAACATGCTTTGGATGCGCTGGCGCGTTCGCGGCTTCGCACCATCACGATCGTCGGTCGGCGCGGGCCGGCTCAGATGAAGTTTACCACGAAGGAATTGCGTGAGTTGGGCACCTTGACCGGCTGGGACGTGACTCTCGATCCTGCCGATCTTGAGCTCGACGAAACCAGCGCGGTGGAGATGGCCGCTCCGCAGGCAGCGGTCGCCGCGAAGAATCTGGAGGTGCTGCGAGGATATGCGGCGAAGCCACGCTCGCAGCCGCGCGAAATCCGGATTCGCTTCTTTTCTGCGCCGCATCGGGTCGAGGGCGATGAGCGCATCAAGAACCTTGTCGTGGAGCGAACCAGGCTTTCCGGCCCCGCCTTTCGCCAGCAGGCGGAAGGGACAGGGACCTATCGTGACATCGCGGCCGATGTGCTGTTCCGCAGCATCGGCTATGCGGCGCTGCCGTTGCCGGGATGCGGCGCTGCCGTTGCCGGGTCTGCCGTTCGACCCTCGCTCCAAGACCGTCCCGAACGTTGCGGGCCGGGTCCGCGATGCCGACGGAGCCGTTGTGCCCCGCATTTACGTGACGGGGTGGATCAAGAGGGGGCCGACCGGCATCATCGGCACCAACCGCGCCGACAGCATCGAAACGGTGGCGAGCCTTCTCGCGGACAATCCTCCGCGGCAAGCGGACGGCCGGGATAAAGCTTCGGCGTTGCTGCGCGATCGCGGCGTGCAGCCGACCAGCTTCACGCATTGGCAAGCGATCGACCAGATCGAGCTTGAGCGCGGCCGGACCCTGGGCAAGGTTCGGGACAAGATCGCGGATCCGGATGAATTCCTGTCGATCGCGGCTCGCGCCGACGAAATGGCGGCGCCCACGTGACCGGTTCAGCTCCTTTCCAGGGTTGCCGCTTCCTCACGCGGGAGCTCAGCCAACTCACCCCGGTGGGGTTCGGCGGGGCGGGAGTTGAGCGTCAAGACACTTATGGACATCGACGCGTGAACAGAGGTGAGCAGCGGCAGCGGCGCCGCCGATCGCAAGGATGACGGTCTTCAGAACCGACGGAGGGAGCGATGAACTGGAAGCTCGATTCGAAAGCCCGATATAATCCTACCCGGCGCACGGTCCTTACGACCGCGCTCGCGCTGGCCGCGGCGGGATCCGCCCGCGCGCAACAAACCTACCCTTCGCGCCCAGTTCGGATCATCGTTCCGACGGGTGCGGGCGCAGCCCTGGATACGATTGCCCGCGGTATGGCGATGCGACTTGAAGCTCATCTCGGCGCGCCGTTCGTCGTTGAGAACAAGCCCGGAGCCAACTCGACTATCGGGTCCGAGTTCGTCGCGCGCTCAGAGCCCGATGGCTATACGCTGCTCTATACCGGGCAGGCCATCAGTGTGAATCCGAGCCTGTACAAACTGTCGTATGACGCTGAGAAGTCTTTCGCGCCGGTCGCCACCATCGCCACGGCGCCGATCACGATGGTTGTCCCGGCGAAAAGCCCCTATGCGAACGTTCGCGAGCTCATTGGTGCGGCGAAGAGCAAGCCCGGCGGCCTGACTTACGGCTCGGCGGGGCGCGGCAGCCCCCCGTACGTCGCCGCCGAGCTGTTCCAGCAGACGGCGGGGGTCACATTCACCCACGTCCCTTACAAGGGCGCGGCGCCGGCCTTGACCGATTTGCTTGGCGAGCGCCTCGATCTGATGTTTCCGTCGCTGACCTTGGCGAAAGGTTTCATCGCGGCTGGCAAGGTGCGTGTGTTGGGGATCGCTTCCGAGCGGCGGTTGCCGCTCGCACCCGATATTCCTACGATCCAGGACATGGGACTGCCGGGTTTCGCCACCAGCTCATGGTCGGGAATTGTCGCGCCGGCGGGTACACCCGACGAAATTGTGGCGCGCCTGCAAACCGCGATCAGTGAGATCATGGCCAAACCTGACATGAAGGAGTTCTTCAGCAAGCAGGGGCTCGATCCGAATTTCCGCGATCGGCAGGCCTTCGCCAAACTGATTCATGAGGAGACGGCTAACTTCGCGCACATGCTTGCCAACGCGAAAGACAAGTAGGGCATGCCGGTCCGTCGCGATTTGTGCTAGTTTAGAGATCAACGGTCGTCCGGCGCATGCGTGCGTTGGCGAATGGAGGGTCAGATGGGGAAGGATAAAGTTGTTGCGGCACCGTCGAAATCGAACGGCGACACCGTGCCCTACGGCGAATTCTTCGGCAACGTCCGGATCACCGGAGACCTTCTGACCGCCGACGCGGAGCGCCCCTGGGTCCGAACCGTTCCCACCGATGCGCCGCACCATCAGTACGTGATCTGGCTCGGTTGCCAGATGTTGCGGACGGCGCACATTGCGCAGGCGCTCGACGCAATCATGAACCACCTCACTGTGGATCATGTCACGCTCGGCGGTCCCTCGAGTTGCTGCGGTACGATCCATCAGCGCCGCGGCGATATTGCCGTGGGCGATGCAATGACACGCCGGACGGTGGACAAATTCGATGCGTTCACGCCCGAGCAACTGCTGTGGTGGTGTCCGTCCTGCGACAACCATTTGCGGATCAAGGGCGAGGAGTTCGAGACCGAGACGACAAAGAACCGCAAGAGCGTCGTCCGCCAATGAGGTCCCGCTGCGCGTGGCAGTGCATACGCATCACGGCTTTCCGGAGCAGGATGTGGACTCGGACGGTGTTGTCCGCATCCTGTCGATGATCCCGAAGCTTGAGATCATTGACATGCCGCAGTGGTCCATCGTCGGCCGGCATTGCTCGGACACCACGCTGAGAAATTTTGGCAAGGAGAAGTATCTTGCCCAGATGGTGGATTGGATTGCCGAGGCCAGGCGCCGCGGTGCCGACCGTGTGGTTTCGATCTATCATTCATGCCATCGCCAGATGGTCCTGTCGCAACTCGATGCGCCTCCCGAGTCGCGGGTCGAGGTCGAGAACTATCTGGGCTTGATGGCGCGCGGGCTGGGGCTGCCTCTGCACGAGGACAAGTTCGCCCGCTTCAGCACATTGGGCAATGTCGATCAGATCATGCACGAACTGGCCGGCGAGATCGCCAAGAGCGGCATCGACCCGGAGCGTGCGCGGCGCGCCATCAAGGCGCATTTCGGCGCGAGGGACCCCTCGTGCTGAGATAGGCGGCCGCCGGTGCGCCATTCGCCGGCGGCCGGAAACGTCATCCTGCGTCATCACAAGCATACCGTCGAGGCGGAACAAGCCGAGTCAAACTTGGCTGCATGGACTACGGCAGCCGCCGCCTGTGCCCCTTCATCAACGGCCACACTGGAAAACGGAGACTGTCATGGACGTCAAGCACATTCATCCCGGCACCGTCGCAAAGCCCAGCGGCGTCTGGACCCCGGCCATTCTGGTCACGCAGCCGGGCCAACTGGTGTTCCTGTCAGGATTTACCTCGCGCGATGAGGCCGGCAACGTCGTCGGCATCGGCGATATCAGCGCTCAAACGGAGCAGGTGTGCAAGCTCCTGCAAAACGCGATGCGAGCGGCCGGCGGCGAGCTCAAGGACATCGTCCGTGTCGATGTGTTCGTCCGCGACATCGAGCAGTTCGACGCTATTCATGCCGTCCGGCGGCGCTACTTCCCGAACAACGCGCCGGTTTCCACGATGGTGCAGGTCAGCCGCATGGTGGATGACCGCTCGCTGATCGAGATCAACGCCATCGGTGTGCTGCCATACGACAAAGCGTAACGGCGGCTGTTTGCGAGGGTCGCGGCGGGTCTTCGCGGCACTATCCGTAAATCCGGCTATCGATAGGAAACGTTGTGACCACCAAGACAATCATCCAGCCTCGCGGCATGGCCGAAGCGGTCGGGCCGTTTTCCCGTGCGGTCCTGGTCGGCGATCATCTGTATATCGCGGGCACGACGGCCTTGAGCCACGTGAGCGGCGATTATTACGAGCGGAAAATTCCCGACAATATCGAGGAGCAGACACGCCTCACGCTCGATAATATCAAGAAATGCGTGGAGGCCGCGGGCGGTACGATGGCCGACATCTTCAAGATCGTCATCATGCTGAAGAACCCGGCGGACTACAAACGCATGAACGCGGTGCGGGCGGAGTATTTCCCAGTCGAGCCGCCGATCAGCACCTGCTTTCGCGCCGAGGTGATGCGCGACGACCTGCTCGTTGAAATCGAGGCCGTCGCGCTGATCAAACCGGCCGCCTGAGGAGCGGCGGCCTTCGCCCCATATCAACGTTTGGCGCGCGCCAGCAGTTGTCGCGCGCGCTCCAGGTGCGGGCGGTCATACATGACGCCGCCGATGCCGACCGTTCCAGCGCCCGGATTTTCCGCGAACGCTGCGATCACCGCTTCGGCCCGCTTCACCGCGTCCGCAGTCGGCGTGAACACCTCGTTGATGACGGCGACCTGGGCGGGGTGGATCGCCATCTTGCCGGTGAAGCCGTCGCGGCGGGCTTCTTCGCATTCCCGACGCAGGCCGGCCTCGTTGCGGAAATCGACATAAACGGTGTCGATGGCTTGCACCTGTGCGGCGGCGGCACCGGCGAGGCAGAGGCTGCGCGCAAGCTGATAGGGCGCGAGGAAATGGCCGTCGCGGTCGCGGTTGGCTTCCGCGCCGAGCTCGACCGACAAGTCTTCTGCACCCCAGGTCAGGCCCGTGAGGCGTTTGCTCGCTCCGACGTAGGTGCCGGCGAGAAAGATTGCCTGCGCTGTCTCCGTCGCGATGGCGATGATGTCGAGCGCGCCGTCGGCTATGCCGTGCACAGCCTCGCGCGCGGTGATCTTGGCGTCGCAATGGATCACCGCCGTGCCGCCTTCCGCCTTGGGGAACATCACGCCGTCGGGCTGGGCCGCGACCACCGCGTCGAGATCGTCGTCGGTCAATCCCGTGGCGAGGCCATTGATGCGCACGTAGAGGCGGGGGCGGTTGGTCGCGGTGCGGGCTTCCCTGACGAAGGCGGCCGTGGTGGTCCGCGCCTGC
>JAFKKQ010000363.1 GCA_017304505.1 Hyphomicrobiales bacterium
GCCGACAATTCGAGTTTCGCGGCGGTAGGGCGTTTGCAAGGTGTTTCCGCGTCAGCGATTGGCAAGGCCGTGACGCGACTGGAACAGCAATTGGGTGTGCAAACACGATGGCGCGTGTCGAGGTGGTGCCCTGGTCGATGGCGATGAGATGCGTCATGGCATCGAGACGCCTGCTTCCGTCATGAAGCCTGCCAGCGCTTGCCTTTCGGCGGGGGCGAGCTTGAGCCCGAGCTTGCTGCGCCGCCAGAGCACATCCTCCGGCGTGCGGGCCCATTCGTGTGCCATCAGGTAGCGCACCTCCGCAGCGCTGAGCGGGCCGAAGAACGGCGCGATGTCCTCGCGCTTGGCCGCGTCGGCCAGAAACCGCTTCAGCCGCGTTCTGTAAGCGTCAACCAGACGCCGCGCCTCGCTCTTCTGCAGGAACGGCCACACCCGCATCGCCTCGGCCACCTGCGTATCGATGGCGTCCCAGGCAAAGTCGCCGCCCGGCAGGGGCGCCGTTGCCGTCCACGCCGGGCCCAATGGAAAAAGATGCGAGAGCCTGCCGAGCGCATCCTCGGCAAGGCGCCGGCACGTGGTGATCTTGCCGCCATAGACCGTCAGCACAGGTGCCGCGCCGGCGCGCTCGTCGAGCATCGTCGTAAAGCGAACGCACGCCTGCGAACGACCACACCACGTGCTCCGGCTGAACGGGCGCACGGAAGAAGCGCCCGACCGCACGGCAGAGGTACGACACCTCATGGGCCGTCGGCGCGACGGCGTCGAGCGGCCCCGTGTAATTCTCGTCGGTCGTCCCGATCAGCGTGAAATCGTCGGCATAAGGCAGCACGAATACGACACGCTTGTCGTCGTTCTGCAGAATGGAGCCTCGGTCGTGGCCGAACAGCTTGGGCACCACGATGTGACTGCCCTTGGCAAGCCGCAATGGCGGGCGTCCCAGTTGCCCCATGACGTTGCCGGCGACCGCACCGGCCCAAGGACCCGCGGCGTTGATCAGGACCCGCGCCGTGGCGACACTGCGCTCGCCCTGCGCATCGAACGTCAGACGCCACTCCGCCGCACCGCATTCGGCGCGGATGACGCGCGTGCGCGTGCGGATCGTCGCGCCGCGCTCGGCGGCGTCCAGCGCGTTGAGGACCACCAGACGCGCATCGTCCACTTTGCAGTCCGAATACTCGTAACCGGTGCGGAACGCCGGCAACAGCGGCCGTCCCGCGGCGTCCTTCGTCAGGTCGATGCCGTGTGCCGGCGGCAGGATCTTGCGCGCGCCGAGCGTGTCATAAAGGAACAGGCCGACGCGCAACATCAGGCGCGAGCGCAGCCCTGGCGCAACCGGCAGCACGAAGCGCATCGGGCGCACCACATGCGGCGCCGTGCGCAATAACACCTCGCGCTCCGACAGCGCCTCGCGAACCAGCCGGAACGCCCCGTGCTCCAGATAGCGGAGCCCGCCGTGGATGAGCTTGGTCGAAGCCGACGAAGTGCCCGACGCGAGGTCGCTCCGCTCCAGCAGCAGCACGCGCAAGCCGCGACCCGCGGCATCGCGGGCGATGCCGGTGCCGTTGATGCCACCGCCTATAATTGCGAGATCGTGGTCGGCCATGAGGCCAATACTAAACCGGCTGCGCCAGCGCTTGATACGACCGCGCCATCACGCCGACCGTATCGACGTCCGGTGCACTCGGGTTCTTCTCCCATTCACCGAGTTGCTCCGAGTTTTCCACGATCATGCGGCAGCGCTCGTGGCGGCGCCCGATGAAATCCTGCAACACCATAGCGACCGGCTCGTCCGACCGCAGCATTCGCGCCAGCACGACGGCATCCTCGATGCCGATGCTTGCCCCGCTGGCCAAGTGCGGCGTCGTGGTATGAGCGGCATCGCCGATCACAAGAACCCGGCCGCGATGCCACGGCGGCGGCAGGATCATCGAGAAGATCGGCCGGCAGATGATCTGCTCCGGAGAGCAGACCTCGTCGCGGGCGCGGCCAAGCGCGCCGCCGAACTCCGCCAGCAGGCCGCGCATCATCGCCGGCAACTCGGCGTCGGCCCAGCGCGGGCGCTCCGGCACGTTCTGCACGATGTAGATATACATCCGGGTATCGGAGATCGGATTGAAGCCGGACTTGTTGGTCGGGCCGAAGTAGGAATAGCGGCCTTTCACCTCCGGCGGCTTGCTGACGGTGGCGCGCCAATTCATCTGGCCGGTGTAGTGGGGCCGGTGCTGCGGACCGAACAGCATCTCACGGACTTTCGAACCCTGGCCGTCCGCGCCGACCACAAGATCGTAGCGCGCACGCGCGCCGTCGCTGAACACGACATCGACGCCGTCGTCATCCTGCACGAATTCTTCAATCGTCGTTCCGAGCCGGATCGGCACGCCAAGCCGCGACAGATCTTCGGCCAGAACCTCATGCACCGCCTGCCGCAGGACACCGACCGTCGCCGGATAATCCGGTCCGAGAAGCCGCGGAAGCTCCACCGTGCCGGTGACGTGACCGGCCGCATCGCAGGTCTTGAACTGCGAATAGCCGTATCCGCGTGCAACACAGCGATCGACCGCCCCGACGCTCTGCAGCGCGCGCAGCGCCGGACCTTGCAGCGAAATGCCGGTGCCGGGCTCCGTCAGGCTCGACCTGATCTCGGCGATTTCGCAGGCGATACCGGCTTGCTTGAGCGCCACGCCGAGCGTCATCCCAGCCATGCCGGCCCCGACGACAAGTACGTTCTTCACCGTCCCCATGATGATCGTATCCCCCGATCGCCGCCGAGTCGAGTCATAGCTGCAACTGAAATCGTAAATGCCCGGAACTTATCACTATTCCTCATGGATCCTGGCTTTGATGCCATTCGTTACTATATACAGGCCATGATCCAAATCGCACGGTTCGGATAATCCATCGTCTTTATTTGACGAATTCATCGCCCACAATGCGGCGTCTGAATGAGGCTCGGCGCGGTATCGGTGCGTCGGCAAACAATCCCGTTTCCGGACGGTCGCCAGCAATCCAGTCGAGGTCATCGCTACATGTCCTCGTACTCAAATCTTTAGGAGTGTTCCATGCCCCACGAAACACAATCCCTCAACCGCGCGCGCGAACGGGCGCAGAAGCCGTCGTGGGATTTGGACGGGTTCGATTACAACGCCCCGGCGGAATTGTTTCCAAGCCGCGTCAGGAAGGGCGGCAGCCGCGTAACCTATCGACGTTTCGACACCGCCGCGGAGGCGTTGCGCTTTGCCGTCGAGCAAATGCCCGCACCGGTCCTGATCGGCTCGTACCTCGAGGTCGATGAGGCGCGATTTGGGGTCCAGGAAATCCGATCCCTTTATGAGAGTGCGGCCTATCCTCTCCCTCGTCGAGCGATGGCGGATTGATCGGCCTGTGGGTGCCGGCAGGCTCGGTCGGGCCAACGGCTGCGACCGCGCGAACCGAACGCCTAGACGTAAACACTCGCCAGTTGGCCCTGCGGATAGCGCGTTCCTTTGACGGCTCCGGCGGGGACGGCGTTCTCGATCTCGGCGATATCGTCCGCAGAAAGAACAACGTTGAGCGCGCCGATATTCTCCAGCATCCGTTTCTTCTGCTTGGTGCCGGGAATCGGAATCACATCGTCGCCCTGCGCGAGGACCCAGGCCAGCGCAAGTTGCGCTGGCGTGCAGCCTTTGCGTTTGGCGATCGCCTCAACTCTCGCCGTCAGCGTTCGATTGTGATCCAGATTGTCCTTGGCGAAGCGCGGGTGACGCTTGCGCGTGTCACCTTCGGCCAACGTTGCGGGCTCGACGATGTCCGAGGTCAACAGCCCGCGGCCGAGAGGTGCGTAAGCAACAAACGAAATGCCGAGTTCGCGCGTGGTCTGGCGCGTCTCCTCGCCCTGCTCGCGATAGAGCAGCGAATACTCGTTCTGTACCGCCGTGATCGGATGCTCCTTATGGGCACGGCTGATCGTCTTGGGCGAAGCCTCGCTCAAACCCAGAGCCCGCACCTTGCCCTGCTCAACGAGGCGTCCCATCGCACCGACCGTCTCCTCGATCGGCACGGTCGGGTCGATGCGGTGCGCATAATAGAGGTCGATGACATCGACCCCGAGCCGCTTCAAGCTTGCATCGCAAGAGCTTATGACGAACTCAGGCCGGCCATCCGCGATTTTGGTCCCGCCGACGTTGCCGAACTTGGTGGCGAGCACAACGCCCGCACGCCGGCCCTTGAGCGCCTGGCCCAAGAGCTGCTCGTTATGGCCCTTGCCGTAGGCATCCGAGGAGTCGAGCAAGGTGATGCCCTGGTCGAGCGCCTCGTGAATCTGCACGATGCTGGCGGCGTCATCGGCGCTGCCATAAACGCCGGAAAACGACATGCAGCCAAGTCCGACGGCCGAGACATTGATTCCGCTCTTGCCGAGCGCGCGCTGGGGCAATGAATGGGGCATAATCATCTCCCTAGTCTGAATTGCGACGCGACGATAGCCCGCGGCCGGCGCTGCGCCAACCGCCCCCGGCTGATTCACGGGATGGTGAGGAGAAGCTAACCCTTGGGGCCCTCGCCCGGAACGGTGCCCGTGGGCAGGCTGTAGCAGAAGTCGGCGACCCGGCCCGGCGTCGTCCACCACACCCGGTCGCTCTTGGCATGCCCGACGCAATGCTGGAGCGCCTTGCGCAGCGACGGCAGCCGGAACGGCTGGCCCACAACAAAAGGATGAAGCGACAGCGTGAGCACCAGCGGCTGGGCCGCGCACTGCTCGACCATTTCGTCGAACTGGTCGACGATCATGTCGGCGAATTGCTGCGGCGTGTTTTCGCGATGGATGATCGAAGCCGAGTCGTTCAACTCCGCCGGATAGGGCACCGACAGGATCGGCCCCGAGCGTGTCTTGAGCCAGAACGGCTGATCGTCCGCCGGCCAATCCATCACGTATTTGTAACCGGCCTCTTTCAGAAGATCGATCGTGACATGGCTTTCGGCCGCGGCCGGCCCCATCCAACCCGTCGGCGGTTTGCCTTCGCGTCGGGTGATCTCGGCGGTCACGTCGTCAATCAGCCGCTTCTCGTCGAGCTCCCAAAGATCGCCCTGCCGCTCGGCATTGGTGCGGCCGTGACCGACCACCTCGTCGCCCCGCGCCCTGATCTTGTCGGTGATCTGCGGATAGTATTCGTAAAGCAGCGAATTGATGTTGTGTGCCGCCGGTAGCTTGAGCTGTTCGAACAGCTCGAACAGCCGCCAGATGCCGACGCGATTGCCGTAGTCACGCCAGGAGTAATTGCGCTGCTGCTGCGGCTCGCCCTTCTTGGCGGGATCCCAGCCGGTCCCCTTGCGGTAGGCATAAACCTCGATGTTGGTGGTGGTGCAGAACGCCAGCCGTTTGCCGCCCGGCCAGGAATAGTCCTTGCGCTCGCCGATCGGCGAATAGTCGTAGCGATTGTGCTTGGGCAGCGTCAGCATAGAAGCGTCTCCCTGACGGTACGATTGGCGGCACGGCATCACGCCGTGGCGCCGCATTCTACGGGTGCGGCCACGTCAATCCAGATGCGAATGGTTCACGCGGGCTTGCACGGATCGTTATCAGATGCCCCTGCTTGGCATCTTGTTCGACTGGCTGCGGCTCGGCAAGCGTGTCGGGGCACCGATCTTGCCGGTGCGACGCGCCGGGCTCTTGATGCCACAAACAAAGCGGGGCGCGCCGGACCGTGGGCGGTTCGCGAGGTCTGCGCCCCGTGCTAGGCTCTTCAAACCGAACGGTACGTTTCGGACAGCAAAAAATCGAAATGAGGGAGCGAAATGAAAAAGTATATTCTTGCCATTGCGCTTTGCCCGATCTTCGCAGCCGGCGCCGCCCACGCGCAAGCCTACCCCACCCATCCGGTGACTATCATCGTGCCCTACCCGGCCGGCGGGCCGACCGACCAGGTTACACGTCAAATTGCATCCAAGCTGTCCGCCAAATTCGGCCAGCAATTCATCATCGAAAACATCAGCGGCGGCGGCACCAATATCGCCGGACAACGCGTCGCGCGCTCCGCTCCGGACGGCTACACACTGTTCGTCCATAATCTGCAAATCTCCGCCAACGTGTCGCTCTACAAATCGTTGCCGTTCGACACGGAAAAGGACTTCACGCCGATTGCGATGCTCAACAGCAACCCGCTGGTGCTGGTCGGCCGCAAGGCGCTGCCCGCCAAGACCTTGCCGGAGCTCGCCGCATGGATGAAATCGTCGCCGACACCGGCGAAGATGGGCCACCCCGGCGTCGGTGCCACGGGTCACCTCGCCGCCTTTCTGCTGGCGCAGGCCATGGGCGTGAAGATCGACAACATCCCCTATCGCGGCGCGGCCCCGATGCTGCAGGACATCCTGGGCGGACATATCGACCTGTTTTTCGCGACACCGCAGCAGGTTGTCGGCCAATTCCGATCCGGCGACATCAAAGTGTTCGGCATCACATCGAAAGAACCGTCGCCGCTTTTCCCGGGCGTCGAAAGCTTCGTCAAAGCCTATGGGCCAAAGCTCGACATCGCGTTCTGGCAGATGATGCTCGCGCCGGCCGGAACACCGAAGCCAATTATCACGGCGCTCGATACGGCATTGCAGGAAGCCCTTGCCGATCCCGAAATCCTCAAGGTCTGGGCTGCCAGCGGCATGTCGCCATACCCGAAAGCGCAGCGCACGCCGGAAGGCGCCGCAGCTTACCTGAAGAGTGAAATCAAACGCTGGGGCGACGTCATCCGCGACAACCACATCGAAGCATCGACGCAATAGGCCACAGCGCTTCTGCAGCCGACGGTATCTGCCGACGGGGAGCGGTCAGTCTGGCTTTGGCTGACCGTCGCCTATGCACGGCACCTCATAGCCAAGCTGGGCGGAAGCTGGCACACTGCCGTTATCGCCCCGCTCAATCATGGAGCACCTCATGGCGCGCATCCGGCATATCGCCCTACCGGTAAAGGACATCGACAAGACCGCGGATTTCTATGAGAAGGCCTTCGGGCTCAAGCGCTCGCCGAAGTCCGAAGGGACGACGGCCTACCGCGTCTACATGAGCGACGGCGAGATCAACCTCGCGCTGCTGCAATACAAGAGCGAGGTCGGCTCAGGGCTGAAGAATCCCAACGGCTTCGTCGGCATCCACCATTTCGGCTTTCAATGCGATGACCTGCCCAAGCAGCAAGCCGAGATCGAAAAGGCCGGCGGAAAGTTCTTCTTCGATCTTGGCGACCCGGACGACGATGACTTCGAGCGCAAGTTCAAGGACCCGAACGGCATCATCTTCGACATCAACTGGAAGGGCTGGACCATGACCTCGAGCAAGGTCAAGGCAAAGTCCGGGGCGAAGCGAGCCGCCGCCGCAAAGAAAGTCACAAAAAAGACCGCCAAGCCGAAGGCTGCGGCACGCAAGGCCGCGAAGACGCGCAAGCGTTGAGCACGCGGCCGGACGATTTCGCTTAGGGATCGCCATCGGAACTTTTCGCGCTGCGCGAAGCTGTTTCGCCTGGCCTTTCGGCTCCAGGGGCTGGCGTTCGGCTACGGCAGTGGCTATGTGTCCGGCGCGACGGATACCTCAAGAGCAACGCCACGCGAGCCATGCCTGACGTCCACACAGCCAGTTCACCCAGGTCTTCAAACGTTCGGCAAGCGATGGGACGCGGCGCCCAGGGCCGCTGTCCGCATTGCGGCAAAGGACGGCTGTTCCGCGCCTACCTGAAGGTAGCGGATCGCTGTGCGGATTGCGGCGAGGAGCTGCACCATCATCGCGCCGACGACTTTCCCGCGTATCTGGTCATCGTCATCGTCGGGCACATCGTGGTGCCGCTGGTGCTCGCGATGGAAACGCATTACGCGCTGTCCTACTGGATCAGCATGACGCTGTGGCCGGCATTGACGGTCGCGCTTTCGCTGGCACTGTTGCAACCGGTCAAAGGCGCCGTCGTAGGCTTGCAATGGGCCGTGGGCATGCACGGCTTCGAGCAATCGAAAAAGGACCGCGTCGCCACGGTCCGATGATGATCCCGGCGCTGGACGACGCAGCGCAATCCGCCCGCTGCGGTTAAATAAAACCGATAAATGTCTGCATTCGACCGGCTGGGCAGGGTATCCGCCAGCGGTTATGCTGCCTCGGTCCGTCGAGGGACGACGTACATCAAGCCATCCGTTTATCCATCTTGAATCAGGTCGGAGGTCAGAATGTTCCGTATTTCCATGACTCGATTTTCCATGACTCGATTCGCAGTTGCGGCATTGGCGGCAATCCTCATGGCAGGCGTGCCGACGGCGTCGCAAGCCGCGTCGGGCAGCGTGAGCCTGCGGATTGTCAAGGCGTCATTCATCGTCGGCGTGTCCGGCGGTAGCGGCACACTCCGCTTCGGCAAGCGCAATTATCCACTGAGTATCGGCGGCCTGAGCGCCGGCTTCAGCGCAGGCGCATCGGAAGCGCACCTCTCGGGCCGCGTCTCGAATATCCGCCGGGCATCGGACGTTGCCGGGACTTATGCGGCCACCACCGCCAGCGCCGCCGTCATTCGCGGCGGAAAGTCTGTGACGCTGCGCAACGAAAAGGGCGCGATCCTGACGCTGCAGGGTCGGCAGGTCGGCCTGGAGTTCAGCCTCGATCTCAGCGGCCTCGTGATCGGACTCAAATAAGACGCGCGGAATTCGCATCTCAGACAGCCCGCTGGCGATCGCCAGCGGGTTTTTTCATGAATACCCATGCCGCCCAGAGCATGATCCCGAAAAGTGGGAACCGGTTTTCGGATTAGATCATGTTCAATCGAAAAGATAAGCGACGAGCCTGATTCAGCGCAGTTGAATCAGACTCTAGGCCGGAAGTCCCATCGCTTCGGCGAAGGCCGCCCGCACTTCGGGTGGCTGGCCATAGTGAAAATTGAACCCGGTCAGCCGCTGGCGCAGCAGCGGGTCGTGCTTGAACTCCGATAGCGGAATACCGACGGTATTCAACTCGCGCGCCATGTTCGGCAGTTCCACCATTCGCGCCTTGGCGGGATCGCGGATGACGCCCTTCGGGTCGCGCCCGACCTTGATCGCCTCCAACTCCTCGAAGAAACGGTTGCGCATCATGGTGATGCCGATGTCACTCGAGCGCAGATTCTCTTTGCTGCGATCGGCGACCCGCCCCTGCCCCACCCAGGCGACGATATCCTGGTTGATGACATGGCTGGTGATCCAGCGACCGTCGGGTCCCCGGATCGGACTGCTCCACGTCGGCACTCGGCCCTGCTCGTAGGGTTCGCGGCCTTGCGGAACGCGAACGAAAAACCATGCCACCGAAAGCGTATTCTCGTCATCGACCGGCACGCGCCACTCAAAGTGACGCCCGAGATAGAATCCGTTCGGCCACAGGGCTACACGCCCGACAGTCCAATAGCGGCTATCCTCAGGCTGACCTTCCCGCACGCGCCGGTAAATGAAGCCGTGCTCGAACTCCTCGAACTTCAGCTTGAGGTGCTTGGGTGCGTTGGTGTTATTGTCACCAGCCAGGCGATGGCCCCAGTTGTCGTGCATCCATTCAAAATGCACCGGATCGATCGAATTCTCCTGGCACTGAAACCAATTGCACGGCACATCGGCGAGCACGACTTCATCAGCTTCCTCGGCCCCT
>JAFKKQ010000532.1 GCA_017304505.1 Hyphomicrobiales bacterium
CCGCTGGCCATCGCCAGTAATTATCTCGGCGTCTGGGTGGTGCGCATCACGCCCGAGGACATTTTCTACAAGCTCACCAACATCATCGTGTTCCTGCTCGGCTGTGAATTGACGCGGCAGGGCGTGAGCGAGTTGCTGCGGTAGCTACCGCAGGTTCTCGGGGGTAACGATCCGCTCGAAGTCTTGCCTGGTCACAAGCGGCTGCGAACTCGAGCCCCAACCCGGTCCGAAGCCCGAGCCGAAAGCCGACATCGTTCCCTGCCGGGCGCCGAACTCCAGCGTGCCTTTGCCGAACGGCGTCTCGATCTGGGTTTTGCCGTTTGATGATGCCCCAGACTTGTCGGTGCGGAATTGCTGCATCTGTTCCTCGAGGTCGAACTTCGGCACCTCGTATTGACCGCCGGAATCGCCGCCTTCGATGGTGAACGCATGAGCCGCGGGCACGAGAGCCTGCGGCGTAACCGCGCCGAGGGCCGCGAACGCCGCAAGCCCGGCCGCGCCGGAAACCATCCATCTCAGGAAAGGTCGCATTCACACCTCTCAGCCGCTTCAGGCTGCCCATACGGCCCCCGCTCGGCAGCGTCAACGCCGGGCTTGCCGCACCGCAAAAGGTCGCCTGTCAAGACGGCAATATGAAGGCGTCCGCTCCTCAACGCCAACCCGGCGTGCGGCGGCCTATTTGGCCACATTGTCGGCGGCCCGTCCCTCGCTTAGCCTTGCCCGGTTCGCGTCAAGGTCATGGTCCGGTTCACTCGGGGGAAATACGCCATGTTCACCTTCATCGCACGTCAACGCTCAAAGACAGAGTTGGGTTGGGTGGGCATGGGCACGTTCATCGTCCTGCTCACCATTCCATCCACCGCAACGCCGGCCGCCGACGCCTACGCCGGCAAAACCATTGAGCTTCTGGTCGGCGCGCCGCCCGGCGGCGGTTACGACATCTACGCGCGCACGGTGTCGCGGCATCTCGGCAACCACATTCCGGGAACGCCGACCATCGTAGTCAAGAACATGCCGGGCGCGGGCAGCGCCAAGGCCGCGCAGTACATCGCCACCATCGCACCGAAGGACGGCACCTCGATCGCGGGCATCATGCCGGGCGCGATCATGG
>JAFKKQ010000533.1 GCA_017304505.1 Hyphomicrobiales bacterium
CTCGCACGCCGCGACGCTCTATGGCCTCGTGAAGCGGCACGGCAGCGGCAACACGCGCATCGCCGTCACGGGCGACAGCGGTTCGCGCATGGCGGCCCGCGCCACGATGCGCCGCCGCGCGCGGCAGGTGGTCGAGGACGACGAGGATGTTGTGACGCGTCGCGCGCCGGTTTACCGGGCGTCGTCCGAATACCGGGCCTATCGCGCGCCGCGTTATTGGGACGAGGACGCGTATGGCGTGCGCTGGTATTATCAGGGCGGCTATCCGCGCTACTGACGCAGATGGCGCCGGCGCGCGGCGGCTGATAGAACGCTCGCGCGATGGCCGCGGCAAACGGGCCGCGGCCTGTTGATTCCGAGAGGGGCTTCGATGCGACGCGCATCGCTCAAGCGCAGCACCAAGGAGACCGAGATCGCCGTCGCGGTGGATCTCGACGGCAGCGGCGTGTGCAAGGCGGAAACCGGTATCGGTTTCCTCGACCATATGCTCGACCTGCTCGCCCGCCACGGGCGCATGGACATCACGGTGCAGGCGAAGGGCGATCTCCACGTCGACCACCACCACACCACCGAGGATGTGGGCATCGCGCTCGGCCAGGCCGTGAAACAGGCGCTCGGCGACATGCGGGGCATCACCCGCTATGCCGACGTGCATATGCCGATGGACGAGGCCCTGACCCGTATCGCGCTCGATATTTCGGGCCGCCCGGTGCTGGTGTTCCGCACGCAGTTCGGCCGCGACAAGATCGGTGCATTCGACACCGACCTCGTGCGCGAATGGTTCCAGGCGTTTGCGATGAATGCCGGCGTCACGCTGCATGTCGAGACGCTGTATGGCGCAAACGATCACCACATCGCCGAGTCCTGTTTCAAGGGGCTGGCGCGGGCGCTGCGCATCGCCGTTGCGATCGACCCGCAGGCGGCGGGCGAAATCCCCTCGACCAAGGGGGCGCTCGGCGAGGGCGCGCCGGCCGGGGCCAAGGGCTAGCGCACGAACCGGCGGCTGCGCGACGGCTGTCCGACGCCGGACGCGGCCGTGAAGTCATTGAGCCGGCATATCTTTGCCAAAGAAGCGTGGCTGTGCTTAGGAAACCGCGCGGGCGATTGCCGC
>JAFKKQ010000364.1 GCA_017304505.1 Hyphomicrobiales bacterium
GCGCTCGACATCAAGCTGATGCGCCCGCAACAGGCGTTCCAGGCCTTGCTGCAGCAGAGCGATTTCCACGTCGCCGAAATGTCGCTTTCGACCTATGTGACGCTGAAGGCCCGCGGCGAATGCCCTTTTGTCGGCATCCCGGTGATGCTGTCGAAGATGTTCCGGCACTCCTGCATCTATGTGCGCACGGATGCCGGTATCCGCACCGCCGCCGATCTCAAGGGCAAGCGCGTCGGCATCACGCAGTTTTCCTCGACCGGCACCGTGTTCATGAAGGGCATGCTGCAGCACGACCACGGCGTGAAGCAGAGCGACATGGAATGGTGGCTCGGCGGCTTGCATGCGCCGGTGAAACCGCCGGCCACGCTGCCGTCCGCTCCCGGCGTTCGCATCCACGCCGTGCCGGAAACCAAGACGATCGAGGACATGCTGAAGGCCGGCGAACTCGATGTCATCCTGTCCAACCACTTCCCTGCCCTGTTCGAGCAAGGCTGGCCCGGCATCGCGCGGCTGTTTCCCGAGTACAAGAAAACCGAGCAGGACTATTACCGCCACACCGGCATTTTTCCGATCATGCACACGCTCGTGATCCGGGAGGACGTGCACCGCCAGCATCCGTGGGTGGCGGCATCGCTTTATCGCGCGTTCTGCGAGGCTCGCGACATGGCGGTGAACGGTCTCTACGACACCGACGCGCTGCGGCTCTCGTTGCCCTGGCTGATCGATCACGTCGAGGAGGCGCGCCGGACATTCGGCCCGGACTTCTTCGCCTATGGCGTCGAGCCCAACCGCGCTGCGCTGACGGCCATCGGACAATACCTTCATGAGCAGGGTCTTGCCCCGCGCGCCGTACCCCCCGAGGAATTGTTCGCCGCGGTCTAGCCTCCGGCGGCCAGGGCATGTCCAAGCCCCTGATATGATAGGGCTTCCTGCCCAGTGGCAGCGTCGGGCAATCGTACCTATAATATCTTTTTAGCGGAAACCTGATCTCTGTCGGCCTTCCGTTAAACAGTGAAAATCCGGCGTGTCGGCCCGTCACCGCGACGGGCCGTCGAGCTTTTGGGGATTTCGCGATCATGAGCACGGCGAACCGCCAGGACCATATCCGCCTCACCTCGCACCCAGACCCTGGGGCAAAGGTGCGCTTCCCGATTGTCTGGGACGCGCCGACAGCCCGCGAGCGCGGCCCGGTGATCGGCACGGTTTCCAAGCCCGGCCAGCGCAACGTCATCGGCAGCCACGGCGGCTCCTATGCGCTTTACCGCGCGCTCGCGGTGTCGTCCGGCACGCTCGATCCGATCCGCCGCCCCGACCTGACCAACACCCAGCCGGCCGCGACCATCGGGCCGTTCCCGCAATGGTCGGAGCCGGGCAAGATCGTCTCGCTGGATCCATGGGGCCATCTGGTCGCCGAGAACTTCAAGTCGGAGATCGCCGAAGGTTTCGACATCCGGCCGAGTATCGCCGTCACCCGTGCGCGGCTCGACCTGATCGAGATGCGCGAGGCGCTGGCGGCCGGCCGCCTCAAGGCCGACGGCAACGCCATCCACACCAACGGCAGCCTGTCCGTGGTCAAGATCGCCATCGATCCCGTGTGGTACCTGCCCGGCATCGCCGAGCGTTTCGGCACCACCGAAACTACGCTGCGCCGCGACCTGTTCGAGCAGACCGCCGGCATGTTCCCCGAATTGGTGACGCGCCCCGATCTGCGCGTGTTCCTGCCGCCCATCGGCGGCACCACGATCTATCTGTTCGGCGACGTGGCCAAGCTCTCCAATCCACGGACGAAGATCACCTGCCGCGTCCACGATGAATGCAACGGCTCCGACGTGTTCGGCTCCGACATCTGCACCTGCCGGCCGTATCTTGTCCACGGCATCGAGGAATGCGCTCGCGCCGCCCAGCAGGGCGAACTCGGCATTGTCGTCTACAACAGGAAAGAGGGTCGCGCGCTCGGCGAGGTGACCAAGTTCCTGGTCTATAACGCCCGCAAGCGCCAGGAGGGCGGCGATGCGGCGGCGACCTATTTCGAGCGCACCGAATGTGTCGCCGGCGTCCAGGATGCGCGCTTCCAGCAGTTGATGCCCGATCCGCTGCACTGGCTCGGCGTGCGCCGGATCGACCGCTTCGTGTCGATGAGCGACATGAAGCACGACGCGCTGGTTGGCCAGGGCATCGACATCGTGGAGCGCATTCCGATCCCCGACGGACTGGTGCCACCCGACGCCCATGTGGAGATCGAAGCGAAGAAAGCGGCGGGCTACTACACGCCGGAGCCGCAGAAGCCTGGCGCGCTGGAAAGTACATCCGGACGCCCGCTCGAAAAGTATTGATCGTGTCGCCGCAGGACGCCGCACGGTCCCTGCTCAGCGCCGCCGCCGTCCGCGACCGCGCGCACCGGATGCTGGCGCTGGGCGACCGGCTGCCGAACTTCCGGGTCGAACTGAACCGGCTCGACGAAACCGCGCGGCTGGTCATCGACACCACGCGCGCCGCCTATCCGGCGCTCGACATTCCCTTCCATTCGCGCTGGCGTCATTTCGACATCGACGGTTTCGACTATTGGGATGAGATCGACCGCGCGATGGTATGGCCTTCGGCGGCCGAGCGAGCGCGTGCGGCGTTCGATCTGGTGATCGTGAGCGTGCTGCTGGATGCCGGCGCCGGACCCGATTGGAAATTCCGTTATGAGGTCAGCGGCGAGACTGTCACCCGGTCCGAGGGGCTCGCGCTTGCCAGCCTGGTGATGTTCCGCAATTGCGAGTTCTCGAAGTGGCCAAGCTATCCGCTGCGGGTCGATGCGGAGATGCTGGAGCAAATCACCGAGGCCAAGCTGGCCGAAGGCTTCCAGGCGACAAAAGAAAATCCGCTCGCGGGCCTGGGCGGCCGGGCGGACCTGCTGCGCCGGCTCGGCCGAACATTGGCTGCTGCGCCGGACGTGTTCGGCCGCAACGACACGCCACGACCCGGCGGGTTGTTCGATCACTTCGCCGCCCTGGCAGATAACAACAGCATCGCCGCTCCGGTCATCCTGGCTGAGGTGCTCAAGCATCTCGGCCCGATCTGGCCGTCGCGCCTGACGCTCGGCGGCATCGCACTCGGCGACTGCTGGAAGCATTCCGCGATGACAACGGACGATGAGACCACCGGGCTGGTGCCGCTGCACAAGCTGTCGCAATGGCTCTCGTATTCCTTGATCGAGCCGCTGCAACAAGCCGGCATCGAGGTCACCGACATCGACGGGCTGACCGGGCTTGCGGAGTACCGCAACGGCGGCCTGTTCATCGACACCGGCGTGCTGGTGCCGCGTGATCCGGACGCGGTGTGCAAAGCGTACACGGTCGATTCCGAATTCGTTGTCGAGTGGCGCGCGCTGACCATAGCCCTGCTCGACCGCCTAGCAGACGTGGTGCGTGCGCAACTCGGCAAGGATCGCGAAACACTGCCGCTTGCGCGCATTCTTCAGGGCGGCACATGGACGGCCGGCCGCACCATCGCCAGGAGGCTTCGGCCGGATGGCGGACCGCCGCTGACAATCGTCAGCGACGGCACGGTGTTTTGATTGGGGGAGAACGATGGAAGGCGTGACGGTGGTCGATCATCCGCTGGTTCAGCACAAGCTGACCCTGATCCGGCAAAAGGACCGCTCGACCAAATCATTCCGCGAGTTGTGCCGCGAGCTTGGCATCCTGCTTTGCTACGAGGTCACGCGCGACCTGCCGCTCGACTGGATGGATATCGAGACGCCGATGACGCACATGAAGGGCGCGAAGATCGCCGGCAAGAAGCTGGTGTTCGCGCCGATCCTGCGCNNGCGCGCCGGGCTGACGCTGGTCGAAGGCATGCTCGACCTCGTTCCGGCGGCGCGCGTGGCCCATATCGGCCTCTATCGCGACCCCGACACGCTGGTGGCGGTCGAGTACTACCTGAAGACTCCGGCCGATCTCGCGGTGCGGCAGGTCATCGTCGTGTCGCCGGTGATCGCCACCGCCAACACCGCCGTTGCCGCCATCGACCGGCTCAAGGAGCGCGGTGCGACCGACATCCGCATGGTGTGCCTGATCGCGTCGCCCGAGGGGCTCGAACGGCTGCGCGGCATCCACCCGGACGTTCCGGTGTGGACCGGCGCCATCGACGACCGCCTTGACGAGGATGCCTTCATCGTCCCCGGCCTCGGCGACGCCGGCAACCGCGCCTACGGCACGGAATAGCCGCCAAGCGTTTTCGAGCGAAGTGGGCGCCGGTTCGCGTGAAGAAAACGCGTCAGAGCAAAAAGCCCTCGCCGGCACGCGCCGCAGGCGCGGAACCGCCACGCTCCGGGCGGATTTGTGAAGCGTAATGCCGTCACGCGATCCGCCGGCGCCCGGAGACATCATGCAAGCGTTGTTCATCGGCCAGACCTACATCGACGTCACGTTTCTTGCGGACCACATGCCCCAGGGCGACGAGAAATCCGTCGCATCCGAATACGCCGTCTCGTTCGGCGGCAACGCCGTCACCGCGGCATTCTGCTGCGCCAAGCTGTCGGTGAAGCCCGACCTGATCGCCACCATCGCCGACGATTGGCTCGGCCGCATGTTCCTCGACATGGCGGCGAAATACGACATCCGCTTCCATCCGCGCCGCGTGGAGAAATCGTCGCTCTCCTTCATCATGCCGAAGGCCGGCCGGCGCGCCATCGTGCGCTGCCGCGACGACCATTATCTGACGCCGTTTCCGGTGCTCGATCTGGACGGCTGCCGTGCGCTGCACCTCGACGGCCATCAGCCCGACGCGGCGATGGCCTATGCCCAGCGCTGTCGCAAGGCGGGTATCCTCACCTCGCTCGACGGCGGGGGCCTGCGCATCAACACCCATGAACTGCTTGCGTATATCGACGTCGCGATGGTCGCGGAGCGCTTCTGCCAGCAGATGGACAAGACGCCGGCGGCGACGCTCGACTACCTCAAGAGCCGCGGCTGCAAGATCGGCGGCGTGACGCTCGGGGAGCGCGGCGTGCTGTGGTACGACGAGACCGGTCAAGTGCGCACGCTCGCCGCGCTGCCGGTGCCGCCCGCGCGCGTGCGCGACACCAGCGGCGCCGGTGACGTGTTCCACGGCTCCTATGTCTATTCCTACGTCCGGCACCCGCAAAGGAATTGGGAGGAGCATTTCCAGTTCGCTCAGCACGCGGCCGCCCACAAGGTCCAGCATCTCGGCAACGAAGCGGGATTGCCGACGCTGGAAGCGATCGAACGGGTCGCGCAGGAGTTCGGCCGCCCGTCGCACGCCGAGGAACGGCCGGCGCGGACCGGGGCGACAGCTGTGCCCTTCGGCCACTGAATCGCAGAGCCGGTCTGCGCGCCACGCAATTGGAAATGCACCGATCATGCGGCCGTGGCCGATGCGCCCCGCGCCAAAACAAGCTATGGTGGGAACTGCGTTCTTGAACCTCTTCGCCGATGGCGAAGGGCTCGATCTCAGCGAGACTCAAATCTTAGCGAGACTCAAGGAGGCGTTCATGTCGACGAGCCAACCCACCGATATCGACCGGCTTCACGCCGACTTCGCGAAGTCGCTGCACGACCGCTGGTCGTTGTTCCTTATCGAGGGGATCGTGCTGCTGATCCTCGGTGTTCTCGCGTTCCTGCTTCCGCCTCTCGCCACGCTTGGCATCACGATCGTGGTTGGCTGGCTGTTCCTCATCAGCGGCATCATGGGTCTGGTGACGACGTACTGGGCGCGGCACGCGCCCGGTTTCTGGTGGTCGCTGGTCTCCGCCCTCTTGGGGATCGGTGCCGGCGTGATCCTGCTGGCACGACCCGTGACCGGCGCCGTCTCGTTGACGCTGGTGCTGATCGCGTTCTTCATCATCGAGGGTGTCGCCTCGATCATGTACGCGCTGGACCATCGCAAACAGTCATCGGGACGCTGGGGCTGGATGCTGCTCAGCGGCGTCATCGACCTCGTGCTTGCAGCGATGATCTTCTCCGGGCTGCCGGGCACGGCGGCGTGGGCGTTGGGCTTGCTGGTCGGCATCAACATGATCTTCGGCGGTTCGGCGCTGATCGCGATGGCGCTGGCGGCGCGCAAGGAACCGCCTTCCACAATGGCGCCGCGGCCGACTTGAGGTTTGGCGCTCAGTAAACCGCGGAAACGCGGATCTGGCCGTCGTTGCGCAGCACCTGGAGCGAGACGTCGGTGTCGTGCCGGCGAAGCCTCAGGTCGATGACGGATTGCCCGAGACGCAAGTTGCGCAACGTCACCTCGTCGAGGAAGCGCGGCAGCCGCGGCTGGCGCAGCCTGATCTCGTTCCGGTCGCTATCGAACTCCAGGCCAAGCGAAGCCTGCAGCAGCATCAGCGGCGTCGCCGCCGCCCATGCCTGCGGCGAGCAGGCCACCGGATAAAGCGTCGGCCCGCGCTGGCGTCCGCGCTGGAAGCCGCAATAAAGCTCGGGCAGGCGCCGCAAATCCATATAGCTCGCGGCGTCGAACAGGCCCTGGAACACGCGCTCAATCGCGCTCTTTTGCCCGTAGCGCGCGAAGCCTGCCGCGATCAGAGCGTTGTCATGGGGCCAGACCGAACCGTTGTGATACGACATCGGGTTGTAGCGGGCCTCCTCGCGCGCCACGGTGCGGATACCCCAACCTGAGAAAAACGACGGCCGCATCAGATCGCGTGTCACCGCCTCGGCGTGTTCCGGCGGGGCGATGCCGCTGAACAGCACCTGCCCGGCGTTCGAGGTGCGTACACGGCAGGGCTGCTTGTCGCCATCCAGCGCCAGCGCGTAGGTGCCGAGATCGTCGCACCAGAACGTCGCCTCGAACCGCGCGGCGAGCTTGTTGGCTTGCAGGTCGAGGGCGTCGGCGAGCGCGGGCTTGCCGAGCCTGCGCGCGCAACGCGCCGCCAGGCGCTTGGCCGCGTAGACGTAACCTTGCACCTCGCAAATGGCGATGGGCCCCGAGGCCAGCGAGCCATCCGCATGGAAAACCGAATCCTGGGAATCCTTCCAGCCCTGGTTGGAGAGCCCATTCTGGTCGGCGCGGTCGTACTCGACGAAGCCGTCGCGGTCGGCGTCGCCGGGCCCGTCGATCCACCCCAGCGCCGCTTCGATATTGGGCCACAGCTCTTGCAGCGTTTCGAGGTCGCCAGTGTGCTCGACATAGAGGCCCGCCAGCAGGACAAACAAGGGCGTCGCATCGACGCTGCCGTAATAAAGCCCGAACGGTACTTCACGCAGCGCCGCCATCTCGCCGCCGCGCATCTCGTGCAGGATCTTCCCCGGCTCCGCATCGGCCTCGGGATCGAATTCGGTGGCCTGATAAGCGGCAAGCCGCCGCAACACGCCCTTGGCAATTCCGGAGTCGCACCACAGCATTTGCAGCGCGGTGACGATGCCGTCGCGGCCAAAAGTGGTCGAATACCAGGGAATGCCCGCGTAGGGATAAGCGCCTTGCGGCGTCTCGGTCGTGAGGATCGAAAGGTCCGCGATCGAGCGGCATATCACTTCGTTGAAGATCTGGTTTGAGCTGATGATCGTTGCGCTGGCTCGGCTGCCGGCCGCGTGCTCGCGAAACGCGCTGCGAAGCGCATTGCGAAACGGCGGCGGCGCGGGTTCCTCCCATTCGCTGTCGCATTCCACGGTGATAAACAGCGAACGGCTCTCGTTGGGCTGCAGCTCCAGCGCATAGGACGCCTCGCTGCCGGACAATTGTGCCGGCACCGGTTCGAACAGCAAGGTGGTGCGCCGACGGCGGCCGTCGAGGCCCTGATAGTTCAGCATGACCCCGGATGTGCCGCGCAGCTCCACGGTGGCGGAGCCGCGCCGTGGCCGGCGCATGCCCCTCACCTCGAACACATCGGCAAAATCGCTGGCAAAGGCGAGCGTCAGGTGGACGGCGAGCGGGCGCTCGTCGTGATTGTGCATGCGCAGGCGCTGATAGGCGATGCCGCGCCAGAGGAACAGCGTGCGCACGACATGCAGCATGTCCTTCGGAAAGATCAGCTTCTGGCCTTGATAGATGTCGGGATTGGTCAGGTCGACCGTGAGGCTGGAGTTGTCGTCCCGCACGCTCGACCCCAACAGCAGGGGCGGCTGGCCGTTGAGCAGCATTTCGAGATGGGAGATGTGGCGCGTATCGTGAAAGAAAATTCCATCCGGGCCGCCGGATTCCGCGCCGATATCGGCGTGGCTGTCGAGCACCGCAAAACAATCGCCATGTTTGAGCGTATGACGAGGCCGCGTGGAGGCTTCCGTCCCCGGAATGTAAAACGGCGTCTCCGCGATCTCCTCGACCACGGTCGCGGTCGAGTGCTTCCTAAGCAAGGTCAGGCCTCGGCGTGATTGGCATCGTCGCCCCCAATGAAACTGAACCGCTCGACAGCACGAAGGTTCCAATGGTTTTAAGGCCGACGAGATAAGGCTAAAACGCCTCAGCGGTCATGGAACCTCGCACCGCGTTTTCCATTACCCTTTCACGGGGGCGCTTAGAAAAGGCCGTACGCGATTACCTGTGACTCGCGTCCGCCGGATAAAATGATCACAAAAGCCGCTGTCAGCCTTAAGTCGGGGGGTCGTATCGGCGTTGCCGATGCGCCGATCGACCAAACTTGCATCAACACGATCCGCACACTGGCGATGGACGCCGTGCAGCAGGCGCGTTCCGGTCATCCGGGAGCGCCGATGGCGCTGGCGCCTTTGGCGTACACCATCTGGCAGAACTTTCTGCGCTTCGATCCCGATGACCCGGTCTGGCCCAATCGCGACCGCTTCGTGCTGTCCAACGGCCACGCCTCGATGCTGCTTTACGCCATACTGCACCTTGGCGGTGTGAAATCCGTCGATGCCCAAGGCAAACGCCGGGATGAGCCGGCGGTCGCGCTCGAGGACATCAAGCGGTTTCGCCAACTCGGCAGCAAATGCCCCGGCCATCCCGAATATGGCCTGACATCGGGGGTCGAGACCACGACAGGCCCTCTTGGACAAGGCTGCGGCAACAGCGTCGGCATGGCGCTGGCTGCACGCTGGCTGGCGCAGCACTTCAACCGGCCGGGATACGCGGTGTTCGACTACGACGTCTACACCGTGTGCGGCGACGGCGACATGATGGAGGGCGTGTCGAGCGAAGCAGCCTCGCTCGCCGGCTTTCAGAAGCTTGGCAACCTCTGCTGGTTCTACGACAGCAACAGGATCACCATCGAAGGCCACACGGACCTGACGTTTGGCGACGACGTTGCAACGCGCTTCCGCGCCTATGGCTGGCACGTGCAGCGCGTGACCGACGCCAACGACACGGCCAAGTTGGTGCAGGCGATCGAGACATTCCGCAAGACCGACGATGCGCCGACGCTGATCATCGTCGAGAGCCATATCGGCTACGGCGCGCCGCACAAGCAGGACACCAGCGCCGCCCACGGCGAACCGCTCGGCGAGGACGAAGTCCGGTTGGCCAAGCTCAGCTACGGCTGGCCGGAAGACGCCAAATTCCTCGTTCCAGACGGCGTGCGCGAGCACTTCCAATCGGGCTTTGGCCGGCGCGGCAGGCGTCTGCACGACGACTGGCGCGCGTTGTTTGCCTCTTACCGCAAGGAGCATCCCGATCTCGCCGCGCGGATTGGGCACATGCAAAGCGGCGGAAATCCCCAAGGCTGGGACGCAAGCCTTCCGGCATTCCCGGCCGATGCCAGGGGCCTCGCCACGCGGGATTCGTCAGGCAAGGTGCTCAATGCCATTGCCGCGCATCATCCGTGGCTGATCGGCGGCGCGGCCGATCTCGCGCCCTCCACCAAGACGCATCTGGCGTTCGACGGCGCCGGCGATCTCGAAGCGGATACGCCGGGCGGCCGCAACATGCATTTCGGCGTGCGCGAACACGTCATGGGCGCCATCGTCAACGGACTGGCGCTTTCCAAGCTGCGTCCCTTCGGCTCCACCTTCCTGATCTTTTCCGATTACATGAAGCCGCCGATCCGGCTCGCCGCGCTGATGGATCTGCCGGACATTTTCATCTTCACGCACGATTCCATCGGCGTCGGAGAAGACGGCCCGACGCACCAGCCAGTTGAGCAGCTTGTCGCGCTGCGCAGCATTCCCGGCCTCGTCACGCTGCGCCCGGCCGACGCCAACGAGGTCGTGGAATCCTGGCGCGTGGTGATGGGTTTGCGGCATCAGCCCGCCTGCCTCGTGCTGACCCGCCAGCCGCTGCCGACGTTCGACCGCACGCGCTATGCGCCCTCCGCGGGCGTTCAGCGCGGCGCCTATGTTCTGGCAGACGCCCCGGACGGCAAGCCTTCGGCGATCCTGATCGGCACCGGCAGCGAGGTTTCACTATGTGTTGAAGTCTACGAAGACCTGAAGCGGCAGGGAATTCCGGCCCGCGTTGTCAGCATGCCGTCGTGGGAGCTTTTCGAGCGGCAGGATCGGTCGTACCGTGACGCCGTTCTCCCGCCCGATGTGACGGCGCGCGTTTCGGTTGAAATGGGTTCGGTCATCGGCTGGGATCGCTACGTCGGCGCGGAAGGAGCCAGGATCGGCATGAGTACGTTCGGCGCCTCGGCGCCGCTGAAGGATTTGCTTGTAAAATTCGGGTTTACGCCGGCGGCAATCCTTGCCACAGCGAAGGACCAGATCGCGAAG
>JAFKKQ010000365.1:0-6766 GCA_017304505.1 Hyphomicrobiales bacterium
GGCGTTGCTCGGAGAAGGCCGCAAGGACGAGAGCGGCGACTTCACCAAGGGTGCGGGGCTGGGCGCGGCCGCTACCGAAATCGTCCTCGGCGTCATCGAGCAACGCAGGGACTGGCGCGACACGATCGCCATCGCTGATATCCATCTGGCCAAAAGCCAGACCGGACAAAAGGGCGTCGAAGAGCTTGAAGAGATCGCCAAGCTCGTCGCAGCGGCGGGTTATCATGATCGCGTCAAGATCGACCCCTCCGTCGTGCGCGGCCTCGAGTATTACACCGGCCCGGTCTACGAGATCGAACTCCTCGTCGAAACCAAGGACGAGAAGGGCCGCCCGGTGCGCTTCGGCTCGGTCGGCGGCGGCGGGCGCTACGACGGGCTCGTGTCGCGCTTCCGCGGCGAGCCGGTGCCGGCGACCGGCTTTTCCATCGGCGTGTCGCGGCTGCAGGCCGCGCTCACGCTGATCGGCAAGCTCGATTCCAAGCCCGCGCCCGGCCCTGTTCTCGTCACGGTGTTCGACCGCGAGCGCGTCGCCGACTATCAGAAAATGGTGGCACAACTTCGCAACGCCGGCATCCGCGCCGAGCTTTATCTCGGCAACCAGAAGCACAGCGTCGGCCAGCAGCTCAAATACGCCGACCGGCGCGGCTCGCCGTGCGCCGTCATCCAGGGCGGCGACGAGAGGGCCAAGGGCGAAGTGCAGATCAAGGACCTGATCCTCGGTGCGACGCTGACCGACACCAAGGACCGCGACGAGTACCTGAAGAAGCAGGCCGAGGCGCAGTTCGCCATCGCCGAAAGCGATCTGGTCGAAGGCGTGCGGCGCGTGCTGACCCGCCACAGCATCCGCTGGGCGTAAGAACGGCCCGCTTTCAGTGCCGCGGCGGCGTGCCGTGTGCCGACCGCATGTTCAGCACATTCATCTTGAAACCGTTGGCCATGATCATGTCGCCAGGCTTCTGCCCGGCCTTGCATGGGCCGAGGTATTTCGCCTCGATCGTCATGTTGACGGCCTGCCCCGGTGTCATGCCCGGAATCGCCGGCCCGCCCTTGCGGGTCGACGTCACCCGCACGGTGTAGGCGCGGTCGAAGCTGCCGGTCACCACCGCATGCGACGTGGTCGTCGCCTCGCCGAACTTGCAGACCGAATCCACTGTGATGGTGCTGCCGGCGGTTTTGACGTCGTGCGTGGAGCAGGAGCCTTTGGACATGCCGCCGAAGTTGGAGTTCATCAGCTTGTCCGTCGCGGCATCGACACACTGCTGGATGGATTGCGGCGGCACGCCCCGGCTGTCAAAGTTCATCTTCAGGTCCCACAGACCCGCCTTGCGCATCGGCATCTCTGTCGCCGAAGCCGCAGTGGCGATGACGAAGCCGCAAACCGCAATCGCAAGCTGACGATGCATGGTGTGAATCCTCCCCAGGGGCCGTGATTGTCCCGGTCGGGGACACCTCAATCAAGACCCCCGGCTCACGGGTGACCGCGATGAGCGACTCGTGTTCCCCGGAAGCCACACACTCGAATCGGCCGCGGGCTGCCGAACGCCCGCGGCCCGTGCTGTCCCAAGTCATCAGTACTTCACGCTGGCGAACAGCCGGACACCGAGCCCGGGCATCAACACCTCGTCCTTGGTGAACGAAACGTGGTTGCGGATGTCCTCGTTGAGCAGGTTATTGCCGACGACGCCAACCGTAACCTGCTTGATTCCGCTCGGATCGTTCTTGAGCGTCTTGGTATGGCTGACCTCGACCTTAAGCAGGTTGTAGCCGGAGGTCGGCGTCTCCCCGGTCAGCGCGATGTCGTTCTGCGCGAAGGCATGCAGCAGGTTGATCCGCGCCAGCCACTCCGCGTTGCGGAAATAGACGCCGCCGCCGATACGCTGCGGCGGAATGCGCGGCACGTTGCTGCCGTCGCCGAAGGTGGCGCGCACGATATCGTACTGCCCCTCGATGCCCCAGAAGCCGTGCCACATCGGATGCACGTCCCACTGGAACTGCAATTCGGCGCCGCGGAAGGTGGCGTCGCGCTGCGAATAGATCGCCTGATGCAGCTCGTCCTCGCCGGGCGCGCCGCAACTCGTCTCGCCGCAATCGACGCCGGTCAGATTGCGGAAAATGAAGCCGTTGAAGCGCGTGTAATAGGCATTGGCCTCGAACCGGAACGGTCCGGTGCCGCGCTTCAGCCCGATCTCCACCGACTTCGCTACCTCGGTCTTGAGATTGGGATTGCCGATGTCGAACGTCGCCGTCGCGTCGTGCGCACCCCGCGAGAACAACTCGGGCGCGCGCGGCGCGCGCTCGACGTATTGCGCGGTCAGGCTGCCGACCAGACCCCACGGCAAATCCTTGAGCAGGCCGACGCTGCCGCTTTTCGGTGTGAAGGACCGGCTCAGGCCGGTGCCGGCCGACAGGTCGGCGATGTCGAAAATGTTGGACGGAAAATCGATTGCCGAGCCCGACACCCTGTTCTGCTCGATGCGCCCGGCAATCTGTGCCCGCACCGTCGGGCTGAAACGGAACTCGTTGAACAGATAGCCGGCGACGCTCGATGTCGTGTTGGGGCTGAACAAGCCGTTGAGGATGCTGCCAGGATCGTCCGGACTCGGTGCGGTGAGGTTCTGGTGCCAGGCCTGCACGCCTGCCGCCGAGGTCAGCGTGGCGAAGCCTAAGTTCGCCGGCGCAAATTGCACCTCGACGCGCCCTTCGGCCTCCTTGTTGGTGAAGGTCTGGCGGACGCCGTCGGTTGTCGGATCGCTGGTGTCGGCCAGGCCGATCTCGTTGTGCTTGTAATTGCTGTAGCCGGCCCAGAACCGGATGGTGTCGATGGCTGACGTTTGCGGCCGGAACTCGCCTTTGCTCGTCACCTTGGTCTGACCCATGTCGATCCGGGTGTTCGCGCCCGCGCCATCCAAGCCGGGCACGTGGTACAGGCTGTTGAATTGGGAAACCGCGGCGCCGACAAATCCGCCGTCGAACAGATACGAGCCGCCGATGGATTCGCCGTTGGAATGCGTCGCCGAATTGGGCTGTCGGCCGCCGTAGGGCTGCGTCTGGTCTCTCGGCGGCAGATAGGGGTAGCTCGGAATCCGATAGTCCTGCGCCGTGCGGCCATAAGCATCCGCGTGGATCGCGAAATTGCCTTTCCCGGCGTCGAGCAGAACGGAGCCTTCCAGGCCACTGTCCACCGAGGTCACGGCGCTGTTCAGTTCGGCGCTGAATCCGTTCAAGGGAATCGCCGTTGGGATGCGGCCGTTCTCGGCGTTGATTACGCCGCCAATCGCCTGCGAGCCGTAGCGCAACGTCGCCGGACCTCGGATCACCTCGATCTGGCGCGCCGCAAGCGGATCGATCGGCACGCCGTGATCCTCGCCGAGATCGGACGCGCCGTTGGCGCCGATGCCGTTCTCCTGGACGCGGACCCGGTTCATGTCGAGGCCGCGCACGATGGGACGACTTGCCGCGCCGGGCGCGAAGCTCGATCCCGTGATGCCGGGCTTCGAGAACAACAGGTCGCCGAGCGTCGCGCCGGTGCTTCTGCGGATTTCATCCGCCGGCACCACCGTGACGGTGGCGAACTGGTCGGTAACCACCGGCAGCGCGCCAAGCAACTGCGTATCGTCCGGCCCGACCGGGACGGCATCCGCCGGTGCTTGATCGGGCGCCGCACGCCGCACGATGGGGCTTGGCGCCGTCACCGTGACCTGCGGCAGCGTCAACGTGTCCTGCGCCCGCACCGGACCGACGCAAAGGGAAAGCAAAGCCGATTGGCCAAGCATCAGCGCTCGAACAACACGAATTGTCATAACGGTTTCCTGGATTCCAAAACATGCGCGCATCGGCGTCCCGCCGCAGGCGTGGCCGCCGGTTGGAAAACGACCGTTCGCTCTTGATGGCGTCGCCTGCGGACGAGCAGGCCACGACCGGAGCGACGGCGGCGATGTCAGGAATGCGGAGGGGCGCGGGAACGGAAGGCGACGTGTTCGGAGGCGATGCCGACGGCAGCGTCCGCGACGATGATTTCAACCAGAACCGGGGCGTGCAGCGGCGGCAGCAGAGGCGCGGCGGCAGCCTGCGCGCCGCTGAGCAGCGTCATCACCGCGCAGATCGCGCAATAATCGCCATCGTGCCGGTGGCCGCCGTCCGGCTGCCGGGAGCCGCCGGCGTCAGGCGTAGCGGCAGCCACCGCGAGCGGTCCACCCGCCCCGGTGGCATGAGGGATGTGGACGTGGCCGAACGCCAAGGCGATTTGCAGCAATAGCGCAAACAGCGCCGTCACCGCCATCGACCGCCGGCGCATCCGAACCCAGCCCATCAACGAATCGCCGGCCACCCGCTCCACCCCTCTGGAGTCCTGGTTAGAATGTAACAATATAACATTACCCCTCGTCAAGGGCCGTCATCGCCCCGTTAACCGTCTATCGGGTCGCTGCGCCGCGATTAAGCGCCACGGCCGAACGTCGTCGAAACCTTAATCTTGCCGTGCTAAAGCCCGCCCCAACGCGCGGTACGGCGCGACGGGACGGCTGCAAGCATGACGGCGGACACGGACAATTCTCAATCGGATGGACGGGCGGAAACGCTGGTCGCCGCCTATGAGCGCGCCGGCTACCGCCGCCTCATGCCGCCGATCCTGCAGCCGGCCGAGCCCTTCCTCGACCTGTCCGGCGAGGACATCCGCAAGCGCATCTATCTCACCGCCGATGCCGACGGCCGCGAACTGTGCCTGCGGCCCGACCTCACCATCCCGGTGTCGCGCGACTACCTGGCCTCGCCGGAGGCGGGCACACCTCAAGGGTTCTGCTACTGGGGCCCTGTTTACCGCGATCGCGGCGCCCTCCCCGCGGAGATGATGCAAGCCGGCATCGAATCCTTCGGCCGGCCGGACATCGCGGCAGCCGATGCCGAAATGCTCGCGCTCGGCCTCGACGCGGTTGTGCATTACGGCATCGCCAGCCCGGAAATCCGCATCGGCGATGTCGGCCTGTTCACGGCCTTGATCGCCGCCCTTGATCTGGCGCCGGCCTGGAAGCGACGGCTGGTGAAGAACTTCAACCGCAAGACCTCGCTCGCTCACGACCTCGATGTGCTCACCCTCGGCGGCACCGCCAAGCACCCGGAGTATCAGGGCGTGCTGGCGGCGCTGGCCGGCTCCGATCCAAAGGCTGCGCGGGCCCTGGTCACGGACCTTCTATCGATTGCCGGCATCAGCACGGTCGGCGGGCGGACCGTGGGCGAGATCGCGGAGCGCTTCCTCGAGCAGTCAGCGCTTGGCGCGGCGACCACCTTGCCGCGCGAGACGCGGACGCTGATCGAGAAGTTCCTCGCCGTTTCCGGCGACCCGGATGAGGCCGCGGCCGAACTGCGTGCACTGGCGGCCTCCGCCGGTTTGAAACTCGACCCTGCCCTCGATCTGTTCGAGAGCCGCACCGGCTTTCTTGCCGCACGCGGCCTCGATATCGGCCGCATCCGCTTCTCGACCGCGTTCGGACGCGGCCTCGATTATTACACCGGCTTTGTCTTCGAACTGCACGATCCGGCTGCGCCGCCGAATGGCCCGTTGGTCGCCGGTGGCCGCTACGACGAATTGCTGACGCGACTCGGCGCAAAAACGCCGATCGCCGCAGTCGGGTTTGCGGTCTGGATCGAGCGCGTCGCATCGTGCGGAGGTTTGGCATGAGCGCGCCGCTCGTCATCGCCGTGCCGGCCAAAGGCCGGCTCCAGGAGCACACCGAGGCGTTCTTCGCCCGTGCCGGGCTGCCGCTCGTGAAGCCGCGTGGCGCCCGCGACTATCGCGGCGCCATTGCTGATTTTCCCGGCGTCGAGGTCGCCTATCTCTCGGCCTCCGAAATCGCCGGCGCATTGGCGCAAGGCGCGATCCATCTTGGCGTCACCGGCGAAGACCTGCTGCGCGAGACAATCGCCGATATCGACGCGCGCGTGGTGATGATTGAGGGTCTGCGCTTCGGCTTCGCCAATGTCGTGGTTGCGGTGCCGCAAGCCTGGATCGACGTGCGCAGCATGGCCGATCTCGACGATGTCGCGACGGCCTTCCGGCTGCGCCACGACCGCAAGATGCGTGTGGCCACCAAATACGTGAACCTGACGCGCGATTTCTTTTCCGCGCACGGCATCGTCGACTACCGCATTGTCGAAAGCTCGGGCGCGACCGAAGGCGCGCCGGCGGCGGGTTCTGCCGAGTTGATCGTCGACATCACCACCACCGGGACGACGCTCGCCGCCAATGCGCTGAAGATCGTCGAGGACGGCACCATCCTGCGTTCGCAGGCCAATCTGGTCGCGGCCCGCGGTGCGTCCTGGGGCGAGGCCGAGCACGAAATTGCGCGCCGCATCCTCGACCGTATCGCCGCACAAGCGCGGGCCCGCGCCTACCGCGAGGTGCGCACCCGCTTTCCCGGCTGCGACGACGCGCTGCTGGCGCAGGCGCAACAACGCTTCGGTGTCGTGGCTCCGTTCGGCGGCCCCACCTCCTCCGGGATGCTGACGCTGCATTGCCCGCCGGGGGCGGTGTACGACCTTGCCAGCTTCATGCGCGAACGCGGTGCGCACAGCATTGTCGTCGCCGAAATCGAATACGTGTTCGCGCCGGAGAATCCGCTCTACGCCAAGCTCGTCACCGGTTTGTAAGGCGACGCAGGGCCGATCGCTCGATTGGTTATTCTGATTATTCTCGCACTACACGATTTGCCGATTTTCACGTTGAACACGCGGGTCTAAGTTTACCGCCGGGCGGACCGTGAATAATCCGCTG
>JAFKKQ010000365.1:6817-10512 GCA_017304505.1 Hyphomicrobiales bacterium
TCATGATTCGCACACCGGTTTGCGACCTGCTCAATATCGAACTTCCCATTGCGCTTGGCGGCATGGGCTCGGCCTCGTCGCCGGAGATGACGGCTGCGGTGTCGCAAGCCGGCGGTCTCGGCGCGATGGGCTGCCACTACCTGACGCCGGAGCAGATTCGCGAGCGGGTCGCCGCGACGCGCGCCAAAACCAACAAACCGATCGGGCTAAATTTCCTGTTGTTCGATGTGCGCGAGGACAGCTTCGCCACGGCGCTTGAGCTTGGACCGGCGGTGATGCAATTCGCCTGGGCGCGGCCGGAGCAGGATCTGAAACCGTTCTTTGACCGCTCCCACAAGGTCGGATGCAAGATCACCAACATTGCGAGCAGCGTGCCGGAGGCCGTGCGCGCCGCGAGAGCCGGAGCTGACATCATCATCGCGCAAGGCAGCGAAGGCGGCGGCCACGTCGGCTGGATGGGCAGCATGCCGCTGATCCCGATGGTGGTGGACGCGGTCGGCCCAATCCCGGTGCTGGCGGCGGGCGGCCTCGCCGACGGCCGGGGCCTGGTCGCCGCGCTGGCGCTCGGCGCCCAAGGGATCCTGCTCGGCACACGCTTCCTCGCCAGCATCGAGTCGCCGCTCCACCCGAATTTCAAGCAGGCCATCGTGGACAGCGACGGCCACGACACCCAGCTTTCGGAAATTCCCGATATCGCTGCCGGCCTGGTGTGGCCCGGCGCGATGACGCGCTCGCGGCGCAACCGCTTCATCGAACGCTGGGCCGGCCGCGAATGGGCGTTGCGGCAGCATCGGGCCGAGGCCATCGCAAGATTGCGGGCGGCGCGCCAGTCCGGCGATGTCGATGAAGGGCCGCTTTCAATGGGCCAGGATGCGGGCCTGATCCACGACATCCCGCCAGCCGGCGATCTCGTCCTTCGCATCGCGCAGGAGGCCGAGGAGATCCTCGCCCGCAAACTGCCGCGGCTCTTGTCTTAACGAGGCCCGGCCTCCGGACGCTTCCTGAAGACGACGAAGTGCGACAGCGAGAAGTTGACCAGGAAGCTCACGCCGATGGCCACAAGCTTGCCGACCAGCACCGGCACCAGATAGGACGCAATGAGCACCGTGGCGGTGTTGGCCACCAACCCCGCCACCTGCGAGAGAGCGAAACTGAAATAGGATTTGAGGCGCAACTCGCGGCCCGATTCCCGGTCGAAGGTCGTGAGCGCGTTCATGACGTAGGACCCGCTGACCGCAACGCCCCACGACATGATGTTGGCGGCGATGATCGAAAGCCCCAGATAGTAGTAGGCGAAGGAAAAGACGCCGAAGTCCACCGCCGAGTTCACCACGCCGACGATGGCAAAACTCGCAGCCTTCAGAAAAAGGGCGCGATCGTGCCAGGCGGCGATCAATCGGTCGACGAGACGGGATGGCCGGTCCATCGGCACCGATTAGCGGTTTTCACCGACGCGGCATAGCCGGAACGTTCCCGACATCGCCCCTCAGGGAGGCTGATGGCGACAGGATCGTGCGGTTGCGCTATAGACCCCGAAAGGACAGGACGATCCGGACCGATCGGCGGACCAGGGCGATGACAGCGGCTTCCCTCTCAAGCAGTGCCAGCGTGTCGGCCCGGCCGGTCGCACGCCGTGAAGCCGGCCTCTCGATTGTGGTGCCGGTGTTCAACGAAGGCGCGGGCCTCGCCGGATTCCACGGTCGCCTTGTCGAGATCGCGCGCGAGTTGCGCCGCACCCGCGGGCTTACGGCCGAGGTCATCTATATCGACGATGGCAGCCGCGACGACAGCCTTGCGGTCGCCCAGAACCTGCCGGCGGATGTGCTCGATGTGCAGGTGCTGTCGCTGTCACGCAACTTCGGCAAGGAGGCCGCCCTTCTCGCCGGTCTCGACCACGCCCGCCTCGGCGCCATCCTGTTCATGGATGGCGACGGCCAGCACCCGCCCGATCTGATTCCGACGCTGGTCGGGCACTGGCTCGACGACGGTTACGACGTGGTCTTCACCGCCAAGGCGCACCGTGCCAACGAGCCGCGGCTGCGCCGGCTCGCCGTGCGCATCTTCTATGACCTGATCAACTGGGGAGCCCGGCAACGCATTCCCGAAGACGCCGGCGATTTCCGGCTGCTGTCGCCGCGCGCCGCCGACGCCTTGCGCCGCCTGCCTGAACGCAATCGCTTCTTCAAAGGCTTGGCGAGTTGGATCGGCTTCCGGCAATTGCGGGTCGACTACGAACCGGCGCAACGCGCCTATGGCCGCACCAGTTGGAGCCTGTATTCGTTGATCGGCCTTTCGATCGAAGGGCTGACATCGTTCTCGGTGGCGCCGCTGCGCGTGGCAAGCCTGCTCGGCCTGCTGCTGGCGGCGGTGGCGCTTTGCTTCGGCGCGTCGATCCTCTGGGAGACATTGTTCAACGGCGAGTCGGTGCCAGGTTATCCGTCGCTGGTGGTCGGGCTCATGGTGCTCGGCGGCGTACAGCTCATCATGATCGGGGTCATGGGCGAATACATCGGCAAGATCCTGTCCGAAATCAAAGCCCGGCCTGTCTACTTTGTCGCCGAACACAGCCTGCGGACCGCGCAGGACCACGCCCAAACGCCGCCGCCGGCCCGCACCGCCGCCGAGTAACCCCCCTCAAGTTGAGTTTCCGGCCGCCCGGCACATTCCGCGGCGGAGGTAAAACGGCTATCCTTGGATAAGGGACCGGTGGAGTGCGCCGGTGGGGTGCTTGGCGTTGGCCGACAGTCAGACCGCGGATGCAAGCGTTGCGACCGGTGTCGCGGACACCGGAGCGGACGTCATGCGGCGTCCGATCTGGCTGTGCGCCGACGACTACGGCATCTCGCCCGCAGTCAACAAAGCCATTCGCGATCTCCTGGTGCGCGGCCGCATCAACGCCACGTCGGTGATGGTGGCGGCGCCGAGCATCGACCGATCCGAAGCCGCCTCGCTGAGGATGCTGGGCGCCGGATCGCGCCGCGTCGCCATCGGGCTGCATGTGACGCTGACCGCACCGTTCAAGCCGATGAGCGTAGGTTTCGGCCCGATGCGGGACGACGCTTTCCTGCCCCTGCAGAAAATGCTCGTGCGCGGTATGTTGCGTACGCTCGACCGTTCGAAACTCGCCGTCGAGATCGCCACGCAATTCAAAGCCTATGTCACGCTGTTCGGCCGTGCGCCGGATTTCGTCGACGGTCATCAGCACGTCCATCTGTTTCCGCAGGTGCGCGAAGCGCTGCTTGACGTGATGAAGGAGGTTTCGCCGCTGGCTTGGGTGCGCCAATGCGGCCGCGCCGTGACGATCCGGCAGCGAACGAAGGACCGCAAGGCACTGGTTCTCGATACGCTGAGCCGCAAGTTCCGGCGAATGGCGCTGGCGCGCGGCATCCGCACCAACCCGGCATTTGCCGGAACCTACAACTTCGAGGCGATGCCGCCGGTGGACTTCGCCAATCTGTTTCCGATGTTCCTCGACCATCTGCCGCCGCAAGGCGTGGTGATGTGCCATCCCGGCTTCGTCGATGCCGAATTGCAGCGGCTCGACCCGCTGACCGCGTTGCGCGAACGCGAATACGCCTATTTTGCCGGCGACGGCTTTCCCGATGTGCTGCGTGCCCAGGGCGTCACCCTGGCGTAACCGGTGTTTCGCAAGGCCCCGCCCGGCTTCACGAATAATTTTTTCCCGGCCATTCCGC
>JAFKKQ010000366.1 GCA_017304505.1 Hyphomicrobiales bacterium
AAAGCCGGCACGATCGTAGAGCCGCCGGGCGGGCGCGTACTCCTCGTCGACTTCGAGGAACACCGTCTGCGTGCCAAGACCCGCCAGCCGCCGCAGATGAAGGTCGAGCATGGTTCGCGCGAGGCCGCGGCCGCGCTGCGCCGCGCCCACCGCGACCGACAGGATTTCGGCCTCGCCGGCGACGAGCCGCGACAGGATGAAACCGTCGAGCCTGCGCCCCGTCATCGCGCGATGCGCCAGGATGTTGCGTTCGAGCAGAAGCCGCTCGATCTCGCCGTCGCTCCAGCCGCGCCGGAACGAGGCCGCATGCAGTTCCGCAATGGCGGCGGCATCCTGTGTCGTGGCTTCGGACAGCGCCGGCCGGCGGCGCGCGAACGCGTTCGAAATTTTGCGCAGAACTTTGGCGATCATCGGCGCGGCAGCCGCGCCGCGTCCTGGGGCTGGGCGTCGGGCGCGCGCAGATAGAGCGGCCGGGGCCCGTCCGCGCTTTCGTTCGCCGCGACGCCGAGCCGCCCGACCCAGACGATATCCGGCGCGCGCCGCTCGTCGACCAGCGCCGGCGGCGGCTGGTGCGGCGGCCACGCGGCGGCGAGCATGCCGGCGCCGGTGCCGACAATCCGGAACGGTCCGTTGGCCGCCGCCTGCACGGCATCGGCGACGCTGGCGATGCGGGGCGCGGCGAGCCCATGACCGCCCGGCGCGAAGGTCTGCAGATAGACGTGCTGATGCCGCGCGTCGATGGCGACGACAACGCCAGTCTCGGCGTCCTCGGCGATATGCGGCGCGGCATAGGCGGCGAGTGTGGTCAGGCCGAACGCAGGCTTGCCCGCCGTAAGCGCAATGCCGCGCGCCGCCGCGATCCCGACCCGCAGCCCGGTGAAGCTGCCCGGCCCGGTGGTGACCGCGATGCGGTCGAGCGCGGCGAACGCCATGTCGGCCTGCTTCATGACGCGCTCGATCAGCGGCATCAGCGCTTCGGCGTGGCCGCGCACCATCGGCAGGGATTCGCTTGCCACCTTGCCCTGCTCGGTGTCGAGCACGGCGGCGGAGCAAGCCTCAAGCGCGGTGTCGATCGCCAGCACGCGCATGATGCCTTCGCTCCGGTGCCGGCCGTTCGTTGCCTCGATGCGCGGCTAGACCGGCCGCACCTCGACCACTTCGGGCACGTAGTGCCGCAGCAGGTTCTGGATGCCGTGGCGCAGCGTCGCGGTCGATGACGGGCAGCCCGAGCAGGCGCCCTTCATGTGCAGGTAGACGATGCCTTCCTTGAAGCCCTTGAAGGTGATGTCGCCGCCGTCGTTGGCGACGGCGGGCCGCACGCGCGTCTCGATCAGATCCTTGATGGTGGTGACGATCTCCTCGTCCGCGGTCTCGAAGAACTCGTCGGCCGCGCCGGTCTCTTCTTCGCCCGCGTTGAGCAGCGGCGCACCGGACATGAAGTGTTCCATGATGGCGCCGAGGATGGCGGGCTTGAGCTGCGGCCATTCGCCGGCGGACTTGCTGACGGTGATGAAGTCGGAGCCGAAGAACACGCCGTCCACCCCTTCGATGGCGAACAGCCGTTCGGCCAGCGGCGACGATTTCGCCGCCTCGGCGGGGTCGCGCAGATCGAGCGTGCCGGTTTCAAGCACCGGCCGGCCGGGCAGGAACTTCAGGGTCGCCGGATTGGGCGTGGCTTCGGTCTGAATGAACATCGGTTTCTCCTTGGCCGGCAGCGGGTTCAAGGCCCGGCGGCGCAAACCATCCTAGCAGATAAGTGGCGTTTGTGCCCGCAAGATCAACCGAGGGAACGGGCCTATGGCCTCGCAAGCCGCCTTTCCGGCGGCTTTTACGTCATCGCGTCGAGCTCTTCGTCGCTCAGGTGGCCCGGCACGATGGCCAGCGGGATGGGATAATCGCCCGCCGCGTTGGCGACGTTGGCGACCAGCGGCCCCGGACCCTCTTTGCCGGTGCCCGCCGCCAGCACCAGGATGGCGATGTCGTCGTCGTCCTCGATCAGCTTGAGGATCTGCTCGGACGTACCGCCTTCGCGCACGACCCGCTCCGGCGTGATGCCGGCGATGCCGTTGGCGCGGGTGGCGTATTTGTCGAGCGCTGCGTCCGCCGCCTCGTGCGCCTCCGCCTTCATGATGTCGGCGACGCCGAGCCATTGCTGGTTGCGGTCGTGCGTCTCGATCACGCGCAGCATGATGACGTTGGCGCCGACGCGCGCGGCGCGCCGCGCGGCGAAATAGACGGCGCGGTCGCATTCCGGCGTGTCGTCGATCACCACCAGCCACTTCGGCTTGTGGCCGGCTTCATAGCTGCGGCGGCGACGGATCGTCGTCATGTGCGGTCTGCCTCGCGGTTCTATGCAGATGGGGATGGTGCCACGGCCCTTGCCAGCCGCACAAGGCGCGGCGGCACGGGATTTTGATACCGGCGGGCCGGCTCAGCTTCGCACGAAGCCGACGATATCCTTGACCGCCTTCATGGTTTCGCCGGCGAGCACGCGCGCCCGCCGCGCGCCATCGGCCAGGACCTGGTCGATATAGGCGGTGTCGTCCTTCAGCCGCCGCATCTCGGCGGTGATGGGTGAAAGCTTCGCCACCAGCAGGTCGGCGAGCGCCGGCTTGAACGCGGAGAACTGCGCACCGCCGAATTGCTTGAGCACGTCGGCCTTGGCGATGTCGGCGCAGGCGGCGTAGATGCCGACCAGGTTGTCGGCTTCGGGCCGCGTTTCCAGGCCCTTCACGTCGGGCGGCAGCGGCTCCGGATCGGTCTTGGCGCGGCGGATCTTCAGCGCGAGGGCGTCGGCGTCGTCGGTGAGATTGATGCGCGACTGGTCGGAGGGATCGGACTTCGACATTTTCTTCGCGCCGTCGCGCAGCGACATGACGCGCGTCGCCGGGCCCTGGATCAGCGGTTCCGGCAGCGGAAAGAAGGCGTCGCCGAAGCCGCGCGCGCGGATCGTCGCGGCGTAGTCGTTGTTGAACTTCTGCGCGATGTCGCGCGCCAGCTCCACGTGCTGCTTCTGGTCCTCGCCCACCGGAACGTGGGTGGCGCGGTGGATCAGGATGTCGGCCGCCATCAGGCTCGGATAGGCGTAAAGCCCGAGCGAAACATTCTCGCGGTCCTTGCCGGCCTTCTCCTTGAACTGCGTCATGCGGTTCATCCAGCCCAGCCGCGCGACGCAATTGCACACCCAGGCCAGCTCGGCGTGCTCGGCAACCTGGCTCTGGTTGTAGACGATGTGCTTCTTCGGATCGATGCCGCAGGCGATGAAGGCGGCGGTGACCTCGCGGATCGCCTGGGTCAGTTCGTCCGGCTCCTCAGTCGTAGCGCTCCTGCAGCGTGACGAATTTCGTGATCGCGCCGAGATAGTTGCCGAGATGCAAATTTCCCGTCGGCTGCACGCCGGAGAACACCTTTTCCCGAAAGGCGGGCGTCGATGCGGTCGCGGGCGCGGATTGTGGCACGTTCATAACGGAGGTCCCTGTCGTCAGCGGCCACATTCCACAAGCCGGGGCGCGATGCAAGCGCGGGGAGGGGACCCGCAGCCCGGAGCATGCTCCGTTTGGTGCCCGGATGGAGCGGAGCGAAATCCGGGCGATGCCGTTCGTAGGAACGGATAAGGTCGCTGCAATTTCGGCGAACACGCTTTCCCTCCCCCTTGTGGGGAGGGTCGCTCGCGTGGAGGGAATCCGAGCGCGAGCGGGGTGGGGGTCGTTCGGTTACGGCGGAACGCAGACTCTCCGCCGCTTTCGCTATCGTCGGAACCGATAGCCCAGGATGTCGTCGTCCGATCCCCGTGGCCCGGAGTGCATTTCGTTTGGTGCCCGGATGGAGCGAAGCGAAATCCGGGTGACGAGCCCGACGCAGCGATATCGAACGATCATCGAACGGGCCGATCGATTCGCCAGCGAATGTATTTGTTGGAACGGCGGTCCCGGATTTCGCTTCGCTCCATCCGGGCTACGCCACTCTAAAACCATAAGCGCGAATTGCGAGGATGTCCGCATTGATGGACCGGTCGAACTCGGAAGGCGTCCGATGTAAAGTGGCCACCAATGCGCCGCCATTCGGCATCACGATCACCACCGCTTGTCCGTGTATGGCGGAGAAAAAAGGCGACGCACTGCCGAACTCTGGCTGCCCTATCCAGCGTATGTCGGGAATGCAAGTTTGTAAAAAGCGACGGCGCCTGCCGCTAGGAGCCATACGCACAGCGATATGGTGCTGAATATACGCGCCCCACCGCTGCGCTTATGATCGTTAGGCATCAAAATTTTCATTACTCGTGCCCAAGGTCACGCAGGAGCTTTCGAACACGAGTATCAAGATTTAACCAGTCGTCTTTTGGTACGTAGCCATCCTGAAAAGAATACACGATGTCGATCTCTTCATCGTAAGGGTACGACGTGCGACACGTATGGCCATGACTCTGCTCAAATTCATACGTAGAACACTGGAAAACGATCTTATGACCGTCGAAACCGAACAAACCAAGCGGGGATACATCGTATAAAGTTTCAGAAGCCGATTTCGTGACGTCATAACCCACTTCGTCGCGGACGGTCGGCCGACCGGCATTCTGAGCCCACAATAAAAATTGATCCGAGTGATTCTTAATGTGTCCACGCCTTTCGATTCTGATTACGTTGGGAAGTTTTCTGTTTTGCACCCATTCATCGTAGAATTCATTTCCCGTATTTCGAAAGACCACAATTTGAATGCTAGACGCTTTAAGTTCGCCGTTTTCGCAACGCCAGGACCGGTCGTATTGCCGATTAGGCAACTCTATGCTGCCGATGATTTTGCGCGGCACGATGAACGTGCGTTGCGCGACCTGGATTTGCACCGCGCCTTCTCGTTTGCAGTAAAGAAACGCGGGTATCCCTTCTGCAAGGTGGCTAAGCCACAAAAGGCCACCGACTATCAACGTCGCAAAAGTCAGCGCAATAATGCCTAGAGCCCGCAACACTATCGCCCCCGCTCTCTAAACGCGTTTGAGCAATCGTCAAAATATATAAAATTCAACGTTTCTCTTAGACTTGTAAACGTTTGGAATCTTATAAAGACATCTGACAGCTTTTATGCTGCTTATTAAGCATCGACGCAGCTACCGTCTAAACTGGGCCGACTCGTAACAGGAGCTTCAATAAGTACCATTCACCCCACCTTCAGCTTCCGCGCTTTCCGCAAATCCTCATTGATCCGTGTCTGCCACCCCACGCCCGTCTTGCGATAGGCGGCAAGCACATCCGCATCCAGCCTCAGCTTCACAGCTTGTTTCGGATTTGGAAGCGGCGGGCGGCCGCGGCGAACGATTCTCTCGCCGTGCCGGATTTCGGCGCCGTCGAAGAACGCATCCGTCAGCGGCGGCGCATCATCGGGATCGGTCCATGTGGCTGCGCCAGATTTTTTCTTCTTTGGCATGACAGTGCCTCATCGAGATGATGTGGCGGGCCTCGCCACGTTGCGTCCAGACCATGATCACCACCCGTTCGTCGAGAACGCCCGCTGTGATGAATCGCGTCTCGCCATAATCGAACCGCTCATCGACGGTGGTAGCGGTTCGTCCGTCGAACACTTCATCGGCTCTTGCGAAGTCCAAGCCGCGATGCCGCAGGCTGAGATCGCGCTTCGCCGGATCGAAGGTGATCTCCATGGATTATTGTACCCCCAACAAATAGTGAATCGCGGGCGATTTTACCAGCCCGATTGACAGGCGAATGGAATACGATTATATTCCTATCGCCTCCCTCACCGAGGGGCGTCGACCGGTGACGCCGATAGGCGGAGGGAGGTGCGGCGCCCGCGGGTCCGGCTTCGTCAGCCGGGCACTCGGGCGGCTTCGGGGACCCGCCCGGAGGCAATACGACCTCCTGCGACAGGTTCGCTGACGGACGGCGAAGCGGAATGCATCGCCGACGAAAAGCGCGGCCCCGGGGACCGAAAAACGCCGCGGTGAAGCGCCGCGAGGCGCGCCGGCCCGCACGTCATGGACGTGATGGACCGGCGGTCCCGAAAGGGACAGGCCCCACCGCAAGGCGGGCCACGGGGTGCGGCGCTCCGCACCGGCGCCTGGCGGCGCTTCACCGCCCCTCGGCTTTCGCGCCGGGTGGGACGCACATCGCGGGCGCGTGCCCGCGCAACGCCCACAGGGATTCGCGCATCGAACGCGCATGGAACGAACATTTGCGCGCGCGGCTTCGGTTGTCGCGCGGACATTCGCCGTTATAGTGCGCGCGACCCAAACAGAGAGTTCTTCATGCCCGATTTGAAGTACGACGTTCTCGGCATCGGCAACGCCATCGTCGATGTGATCGCTCGCGCCGGAGACGATTTCCTCGTCCGCCAGAAGATGAACAAGGGGACGATGGCGCTGATCGACGAGGCCCGCGCCGGCGCCATCTACGAAGCGATGGGTCCGGCGGTTGAAGTGTCCGGCGGCTCGGCCGCCAACACCATCGTCGGCGTGGCGGGCTTCGGCGCGCGCGCGGCCTTCATCGGCAAGGTCAAGGACGACGAACTGGGCCAGGCGTTCGCCCATGACATCCGCGCCGCGGGCGTGGCCTTCGACACGCCGCCTGCGGCCGACGGTCCCTCGACCGGGCGCTGCTACGTGATGGTGACGCCCGACGGCGAGCGCACCATGAACACGTTTCTCGGCGCGGCGCAGGACCTGCATCCGGCCGATGTCGATCCCGATGCGATCGCGGCGGCGGCGATCACCTATCTCGAAGGCTATCTGTGGGATCCGCCTCACGCCAAGGAGGCGTTCCGCAAGGCCGCGAAGATCGCGCACGAGGCCGGCCGCAAGGTGGCGCTGACGTTGTCGGATGCGTTCTGCGTCGATCGCTATCGCGCCGAGTTTGTCGATCTCATTCGCAACCGCACGGTCGATCTGGTGTTCGCCAACGAGAGCGAATTGAAAAGCCTTTATGAGACGGCGGATTTCGACACCGCGCTTGCGGCCTTGCGCCAGCAGGCCGCGCTTGCCGTGGTCACGCGCAGCGAAAAAGGTTGCGTCGTCGTGAGCGGCAACGACACCGTCGCGGTTCCGGCGGCGCCGATCGAGAAGCTGGTGGATGCCACCGGCGCGGGCGATCTGTTCGCCGCGGGCTTCCTCACCGGGCTGGCGCGCGGCCGCGATCATCAAACCGCGGCCCGGCTCGGCGCGCTGGCGGCGGCGGAGGTGATCCAGCACATCGGCGCGCGCCCGGAGGTTTCGCTCAAGGAACTCGCCGCGCAGAACGGGCTGGCGCTCTGAGTTAACCGGCTGGTAAGCGGGTTGAGGTTACCGGTTGGTAAACCACCACACCGGGATTTCCAGTCATGGACGAGCGTAAGAATCTCGAGTCGTCGGCGCAGGATCGGGCTGCGGCGACGGAGGCCCATCACGACACGGCTGCGTCAACGTCGGACGCAGCGGCGCACACCGCGCCGGCCGGGAGCGCGGCATCGAAGTCCAAGGCGGTCGACCTCGATGCGGCCGCTGTCGACGACGTCGAAATCGAGCCCGCGCACCGCGATGACGATTCGCGGCTGCCGCCGCATGATGGCTCGCGGCTGCCGCCGCTTGGCGCCGACCGCGCGCTGTCCACGTCGCTCCATATCGCCCGCGACGAGGTGAAGTCCGAGCCGCGGCGCTTCCGGTTCCCGTCTTATCTTCCGCTCGCCGCCGGCATTGCGCTTGCAGCCGTTGCCGGCATGCTGGCCGGCGCGGCCGCGACCACCGGCCTGATGCACAACGCCTCGGCGCCGGCCGCCGCCGCCGCTGCGCAGAATCGCGCGCTGCAGAAAACGGTGGCGCAACTCGAAAGCGAGCTGGCGTCGCTGAAGGGCAGCATCGGAAATGCGCAGCGCAGCGCGAGCGCGCAGTTCAAGAAGCTGGCCGAACGTCTCGATCACGCGGAGAAGGCGCAGGCTGAGCCGTCCGCCAAGCTTGCCAAGCTGCAGGAGAGCATCGACCGGATCGATCGCCGCCAGGCGCAGGCGGCAACCCAGGCTGCAGCGGCACAGGCCGCGGCGGGCGACATCACCGGTTCGATCGGTGCCAGGAAGAATGACGCCAAGACGAACGATGCCAAGAACAACGACACCAAGACGCGGACCGCTGAAGGCTGGCATCTCCGCGATTTCTATGCCGGCCGCGCCGTTGTCGAAGGGCGCGACGGGACGCTGTTCGAGATTGGACCGGGATCGAACGTGCCGGGCCTCGGCAAGATCGAAACCATCCGGCGCGAGAACGGCCGCGTGGTGGTGCGGACGCAGGCCGGCAGCATCATCTCGGCGGCGCTCGATCCGCCGCGCACGCCTTACGCGATGCCTTACCGGTATTGATCCACCGCTAGAGCATGATCCTGAAAAGTGGGAACCGGTTTTCGGGTTAGATCATGCTCAATCAAAAAGATAAGCGACGAGTCTGATTCAATTCGGTTGAATCAGACTCTAAGCGACGGTTTGACGACGGGCGGCGCCTGACGGTGGCCGCCCGTCGCGCTGTTGTGAGCGGCGAGCCGATGGTCCCGGCTCGGAATCCGTGCCAGATTTCCGTTCGTTCTTCCGGGCGAATGGAGGGCGGCGATGGCGTATCGGGCGCTCGGGGCCGGGCTGGCGGCGCTCGCCGCCTTGACCGTTACGGCTGTCGCGCAACCGGCCGGTCAGCCTTCCGCCAAGCCCGAAATGCGGGAGAACTGTCCGGGTCTGGTGGCCGGCCAGCCGCCGCACGCGATTCCGGCGGCCTTTCGCCTCGCCGCGCTGAAGGCCGACGAGGTCCGCATCGGTTACGTCGGGCACGCGACCTTCATGATCGAAAGCCCGCAGGGCGTGACGATCGCCACCGATTACAACGATTATGTGCGCCCGCGCGCGACGCCCGACATCGCGACGATGAATCACGCGCATTCGACCCACTACACCGACCATCCCGACCCGGCGATCCGGTACGTGCTGCGCGGCTGGGGGCCGAGCCCGGACCAGCCGGCGCTCCACGATCTGCAATATCGCGACGTGCGCGTGCGCAACGTGCCGACCAACATCCGCACCTGGAACGGCGGCACCGAGCGGCACGGCAATTCGATCTTCATCTTCGAGATTTCCGGTTTGTGTATCGCCCATCTGGGCCACCTGCATCACACCCTGACGCAGCAACAACTCGATGAGATCGGCCGCGTCGATGTGGTCATGGCGCCCGTCGATGGCAGCGTGACGCTCGACCTCGACGGCATGGCCGAGGTGCTTCAGGCGTTGAAGGCGCCGCTGATCATCCCGATGCACTATTTTGGGACAGTCTCGCTTCAGCGCTTTCTCGATGCCCTGAGAGGGAAATCCTACGACGTGGAAACGAGCGAACGGTCGTCGATCGTGGTGTCCAAGGCGACGCTGCCGGCAAAACCGAAGGTGCTTGTGTTGCCGGGCCGCGCTTTTTGAGCGCAGGGGTTGTCTTTTACTTGCACCCTATCCGGGGGGTCGATAAACCTAATGCGTTCGGGGTATCGGCGCACCGGCACGCGGCTGGCTTTATCGACATCTGCATCGCTTGGCGGCTCGAACGCCCGAAGTTGACGGCACGTTTTTCCGAGCGAATAGCCATGACGGACCGTTGGACGGGATGGAAATCCTTTCCCGATCATTTTTACGGTGAGTACATCCAGGCGCCGATCGGGCCCGGCGTCTATGAAGTCTGCCGCACCGCGACCCGCGAACAGGTGGCGTTCGGCTGCACGCAGAATGTCGCCGAATCGCTGTGTGACATTCTCAAGCCCGGCAAGGGCCGCCGGCGTTTCTTTTTCTTCGGCGCGCGCAAGCGGTACGGAACCGGCGAACTCGAATATCGCATCTGGCCGACTCCGACACTGTCGGAGGCCAAGGTCGCGCTGAAGTCGATTCGCGGACAGCGCGATGCGGTGTGGCGACGCCACGCCGCCGCGGCGCGATAATTCCCATCATCGTTTGAATCGTTCAAACGTGGCCAGCGGCGCGCCGGAGCACGTTCGCGGCGTCGGCCGGCGCGGAGCCGCGCCAGGCGACGATCTGGTC
>JAFKKQ010000367.1 GCA_017304505.1 Hyphomicrobiales bacterium
TCCTCCGGCAGGCCACCGATGAATTGCCAGCGCACCAGCGGGCTCAGCTCCGTATCCTTGTTCACGGGGCGGTCGATGCGTACCAGGAGCCCCGCCGCATCGAGATCGGCGATGTGCTGTTGCAGGTCGAGCCGCGGGCCTTTGGCCGGCGTGGCGCTGTCGGTTTTGGCGGTCGGCTTATCGAGCATGGATGAGGGCCTCGTTTGTTATTGTGTTGACGGTAGCACGGCCCGCTTTCAAGCTGGGACGAAAACGACAAGGCGGCCCAAGATCGCCAGTGTCGTAAACAACCATTGCGAGGAAACGTGGCCGACCGCAAAAACGATCCCGCCTTCATCTATTTCCCCACCGATTACCGCTGGTCGATGGGCCTGCTGCTATGCCTGTCCGGCGCGCCCTGGGGCGGCGCCGAAATCGATGAGATCCACCGCATCGGCACCGCGCTGCGCTGCAAGCTCGGCGACGACAACGCCTGGTTCGAGGAATGGGCGCGCATGGGCGACATCGTGGAGGCACGCGGCCGCGAAGCGGAATGCAAAGGTCACACGCTGACCGCCGCCGCCTGCCTGATGCGCGCCGCGCACTATTACCATATCGGCGAACGCTTCCTGCAGCACGGGCCGCGCTCGCCCGCCGTCTATAAGAAGGCCGTGAAGGCGTTCGCCGACGGCGCAGCCATGCTCAAGCGCCCGCGCATTGAGTCTGTCGAGGTGCCATACGGCGGCACGACGCTGCCGGCGCTGTTCGTGCACCCGGCGCCGGAGGTGGCCGGCAACAAACCCGCACCGGCGATGGTGTTCTTCGACGGCTTCGACATCACCAAGGAGATTCAATATTTCAAAGGCGTGCCGGACCTGGTGGCGCGCGGCATCGGCTGTCTCATCGTTGACGGGCCGGGCAACGGCGAGAGTGTGCGCTTCCGCAATTTGCCGCTGATCGCGGAGACGGAAAAATACGCCACCGCCGCTTACGACTATCTCACCGCCCGGAAAGAGGTCGATCCGAAACGCATCGGCGTGATGGCGATCTCGCTCGGCGGCTATTACGCGCCGCGCGCGGCCTCGCTCGAGCCGCGCTATGCCTGCTGTATCGCCTGGGGCGCGCAGTGGGATTATTACGGGACGTGGCGGCGGCGCTTCGAACTGCTGGACTCAGGCCAACTGCCATCGTTGTCGGTGCCGCCGGAGCACCTGATGTGGATTTTCGGCGTGAAAAGCCGCGACGAAGCGATGAAGAAACTCGAAGGCTTCCGTCTCGACGGCATCGTGCAGAAGATGCGCTGTCCGTTCCTGCTGGTGCACGGCGAAGGCGACCAGCAAATCCCGCTCGAGGTCGCGGAGACGTGCTTCGCCGCCGTCGGTTCCAAGGACAAGACGCTGAAGGTGTTCACCCGCGAGGAAGGCGGCTTTCACCATTGCCAGAACGACAACGTCACGCTTGGCACCAACTTCAGCTGGGACTGGGCGGTGGATGTGTTGAAGCCGGGAACGTGACGCTTCAATGAAAATTCCGGCCTTTCGGCATCACCTTGGCGGTGTGCTGCGCCGTGGCCAGTTCTTCCACGGCGTGGCCTTCTTTCAGCAAAGTCACCAGTGCATCGCCCGCGCGCGGATGGCGCTGGCGCAGCATGGCAGGCTGCTCGACTTTGCGGACCGGAGCGGCGTCGTCCGTTGAAAGGCGCGCCAGCAGGGACGTCAGGTCCTCGAAACGGTCGGCCACGATGTGGATGACGCCCTTCTCGTTCTGCAGCACGCCACTGACACTGATCATCCGCGCGCCCATCACCACGGGGCGAAACTCCTCGAACTTGCGCGGCCATACGATGGTGTTGGCGATGCCGGTTTCGTCTTCGAGCGTCATGAAGATGGCGTTGCCGTTGCCCGGCCGTTGCCGCACCAGCACGAGCCCGCCGATGGTGATGCGGCGGCCGGGCCGCATCGACGGCAACAACTCATGGCGAACGATGCCGCGTGCATCGAGATCGGCGCGCAGGAACGACACCGGATGCGCCTTCAGCGACAAACGCAGGTGGCGATAATCCTCCACCACCTGCTGACCCGGCGGCATCGGCGGCAGGTCAGCATCGGGCTCCAGTTCCGGCATCGCCGCATGCGCGAACAGCGGCAGGTCGTCCTTGTCGCCGGACCGGCGCAGCGCCTTCACCGCCCAGAGCGCATCGCGGCGACTCAGGCCCAAAGCATTGAAGGCATCGGCGTGCGCCAGCTTCTCCAGCGCCCGCGGCGGCAGGCGCGTCCGCAGCCAGAGATCGCGCACGGAATCGAAGCCCGCGCCGCGCACCTTTTCGATGGTCTCACCCCAGTCTTCGGAAAAACCGTCGATCTGGCGGAAGCCGAGACGCAGCGCGCGGGCGGTGAAAATATCATCGCGCATCGAGGCATGACGCGGATGCAGATGGCCCTGTGCCGCTGGGCTTTCTTCCAGCGAGCAATCCCAGCCGGAGGCGTTGATGTCGACGGGGCGCACCTCGACGCCGTGGTCCTGCGCGTCGCGCACGAGTTGCGCGGTGGCGTAGAAGCCCATCGGCTGGCTGTTGAGCAACGCCGCCGCGAACACATCGGGGTAATGGCGCTTGATCCACGCCGAGGCGTAGACGAGCAGCGCGAAGCTCGCCGCATGACTTTCCGGGAAACCGTATTCGCCGAAGCCCTCGATCTGCTTGAAGCAATCCTCCGCGAATTTCTGCGGGTAGCCGCGCTTGTACATGCCTTCAACAAAGCGCTTCCTGAAAAGCTTGACCTCGCCGGTTCGCCGGAAGGTCGCCATCGAGCGGCGCAGCTTGCTCGCCTCGGCCGGCGAGAAACCCGCACAATCGATGGCGATCTGCATCGCCTGCTCCTGGAACAAAGGAACGCCGAGCGTCCGCTCGAGAATGTTCTTGAGTTCGTCCTTGTGACCGAACTCAGGCTTGGGAGAGTGATACTCGACCGGCTCCAATCCTTCCTTCCGGCGCAGATAGGGGTGCACCATGTTGCCCTGGATCGGGCCCGGCCGCACGATCGCCACTTCGATCACCAGGTCGTAGAAATTTTCCGGGCGCAGGCGCGGCAGCATCGACATCTGCGCCCGGCTTTCCACCTGGAACACGCCGATGGAATCGGCGCGCGACAGCATGGCGTAAACCGCTCGGTCATCCGCCGGGATGCTCGCGAGCGTGTGCCCGACGCCGTAATTCCGCTTGAGCAGATCGAGCCCGCGCCGAAGGCATGACAACATGCCGAGGCCCAGCACATCGACCTTGAGGATATTGAGTACATCGAGATCGTCCTTGTCCCATTCGATCACCGTGCGCTTGTCCATCGCGGCGTTCTCGATCGGCACGGTCTCGTCGAGGCGCGTTTCGGAAATGACGAAGCCGCCGACATGCTGAGACAAATGACGCGGGAATCCCTTAAGTTCTTCCGCCAGGGCCAACACCTGATTGAGCCGCGGGTCGGAGGCATCGAGCCCGACGCGCGCCGCCTGTTCTTTCGTCACGCCCTCCTTGGACGAGCCCCAGATCGTCGAGGTCAACGCATCGAGCGTGTCCTTGGACAGGCCGAACACCTTGCCGATATCGCGGATCGCGCTGCGGCTGCGATAGGAGATCACCGTCGCTGTCATGCCGGCGTGCCATCGTTTGTAATGTTCGTAAATGTGCTGGATGACCTCTTCGCGCCGCTCATGCTCGAAATCGACGTCGATGTCCGGCGGCTCGTGGCGCTCGGTGGACATGAACCGCTCGAACATCAGTTTCGTCGTTTTCGGATTCACCGCCGTGATGCCGAGGCAATAACAAACGGCGGAGTTGGCCGCCGAGCCACGGCCCTGGCAGAGAATCTCTTTCGATTCCGCATACTGGACGATGTCATGGACTGTCAGGAAATAGGCCGCATAATTTTTTTCTGCGATAATGGCGAACTCCTTCGCCAAGGTGGCTTGGATGTCCGCAGGCACGCCTTGCGGATAGCGGCGCTGCGCCCCTTCCATCGTCAGGGCGACCAGCGCCTCCTGCGCCGTGTCGTATCCGTGGCGAAACTCGCTGGGATAAGCGGGCTTGATATCGCTCAATGAAAAACGACAGCGCTTGAGAAAGCGCGTAGTCTGGCCGATCGCCTTCGGCGCGTCGCGGAACAGTCGCGCCATTTCGTCCGCGGGCTTCAGGTGCCGTTCGGCGTTGGCTTCAAGAAGGGTGCCGGCTTCCTCCAGCGTGCGGTGTTCGCGGATACAGGTGACCACATCCTGCAGCGCGCGCCGCTCGGGCGCGTGATAGAGCACGTTGTTGACCGCGATCAGCGGCACCAGCGCGGCATCGGCAACCTCGCCGAGTTTTGCCAGCCGCCGCCGATCGTCGCCACGATAAAGCAAGCTCGCGGCCAGCCACACCGAGCGGCGGGGCGACACCTCCTTGAGGCGATGAAGCACGCGAATCAGCGCCTCGGCGTTGATCCGTCGCGGCGGCATGACGATGAGGTTCAGTCCTTCGCATTCCTGCAGCAGATCCGGCAGGCCCAGGATGCAGTCGCCCTTGTCCGCGCGATCCTTGCCGACGGTCAAAAGGCGCGTGAGGCGGCCCCAAGCCGCGCGATCCTCGGGATAAGCGAGAATGTCGGGCGAGCCGTCGCTGAACACGAGACGCGCACCCACCGCGACCTTGAAGCCGATCAGCTTCGCCATCGCATGCGCGCGCACGACACCCGCGACCGAGTTGCGGTCCGCGATCCCAATGCCGACAAGGCCTAGTGCCTGGGCGTGGCGCACCAGTTCTTCGGCCCTCGACGCGCCGCGCAGGAACGAGAAGTTGCTGGTCGCGGCAAGCTCGGCATAGGCCAACATCGTGGATGCTCACACAAACAGGCCATGCAGGAACCAGCGCGGCTGCCGCGGCGGCTTGACCTCGCCTCCGAAGAGTCCTTCGCGATAAAGCCACGCCCGCATGCCATCGCGGCTTTCGACGCGGAAGTAATCGCGCGTGAGCGCACGCCCATGACGGTCGTTGCGCCACCATTCCGCGGCGATGCGTTCGGGCCCCTCGGCCCGCAGAACGTGGTGCCCCACCCGCCGCCAGGAAAACTGCACCGGAGGACCGTCGGGCACCTCTGCTGTGGCATCGACCGGCTCCGGCGGTTCGAGCAGGCGCAGCGGGCGGGTCGGCGACAGGGAGTCCTGTGTGAGGTCTTCCCTCTTATCCTTGTTGGCACGCGACGAAGGCGGCGCATGCGCGGGCACCGCCATCACGGCGTGCTCCGGAATATGCGTGTCGCGCGGCCGCAGACGGGTGACGTTGCGCAGCCCGAACCGCGCTCCGAACCGGTCGATCAGATGCGCCAAATCCTCGGCGTGGTCGCCGCCGGCAAGCCCGGTCTGCGCCGGATCGCAGCGTTCGCTCACCAGCGAAGCCAGCCGCACCATGTCGTAGCCGAAGCCCGGATCGCAGGCATCGCCCAGCACCGCAAGCCGCTCCTCGAACAGTTTGCGCACGCGCGGCGGATCGCGCAGCGGCGCGCCGGTGCCGATCTCAAGACGATGCACCGCGCCGTCCGCGCGGAACAACACGAGTTGGAACAGCCGGCCGCCCTCCCCGCGCCGCTCCAGAACCTCGGCTAAGCGAAACGCCAGTTGCTCGATGGTGCCAAGCACATCGGCCTCGCGCCCGACCGGCTCGGCGAAGCGCTGTTCGGCCATCGCCGCCGGCACCGGCAGGCGCGGCGCGATCGGCTCCTTCACGCGGCCGAGCGCCTGGTCGAGGCGATACAGCAGGCTTGCGCCAAATCGCGCGGCAAATGGCGCGCGCGGGCGCGAGGCAAGATCGGCAACGCGGATCAGACCGGCGGTCCTCAGATCCGCGGCGATTTCGACATCGACACGCAGCGCCGCGACCGGCAAAGGCAAGATCGCCGCTTCGGTCTCGCCGCACGGGACGATTTTTTGCTCGCCATACCGCGCCACGCCCCAAGCGCAGCCCACCGTATCGGCCACCGCGGCCCGCACGCGAAGGCCGCCGCGCCAAAGCCGCGCGACAAGATCGCGGACCATCCTCGCCTCGCCGCCGAACAGATGCGCGCAGCCGGTGATGTCGAGCACGAGCCCGTCGGGCGGATCGAGCCCGACCAGCGGCGTATAGCGGTCGCACCACTCGGCCACCGCGTCCAGCAGGCGCCGGTCAGCTTCGGAATCGGCCTCGAACACCGGAAGCGACGGATACATCGCACGCGCATCGGCAAGCGGCATCCCAAGCCGCAGCCGCATGCGTGCCGCCGCATCGTTCAGCGCCACGATGCGTTGGGCCGAACGGATCGACTCGACCACGACCGCCGGCGGCCTCTCAGCCGACGTTGGCCAGCGGCGTTCGATCCGGTCGGTCGAAAGCCGCCGCAGCCACAGCGACAGGTACCGCCGATTGGAAGGCGCATGCATGATGATCCCACTCGATGAACCACCGGCCGGACGGGCCGCGCCGGTTCTTATGCAGAGACACGTCGAAACACGCGCGACCGAGGCCGCCGTAGGCGTCGGGCCGGCTCGGTGCCGCCGCGACCGTCCAGCGGGTCGCTGCGGCACATGGCGCGGCCAGGGCGCGATGACGCACCAGCAGACCAAGACCTGCATTCTCGCGCGCGGCCAGCGTAAGCCGCCGCGTTGCGGTCAGTCCGGCCGCTTCGCCCTCGCCGCTCAGTTCGGCAACGACGCCGGCCAGCGCGCGACAACGGAGCCCCTCTTCCATCGCCCAGAGCACATCGACCGCACGCGACCCTCGCTCATCGCGAAGCCGGTCGCAATCCACAGCACCTCTCCGCCCGTCCTCGCGGCGCGTGCCGCCAGCGCCAAGGCGAATCCACTGGCGGCCGCCAGATGCATCGGCGCAGCCGGGGCGAATTCATGCAGCAGGCCGAAAGCAAGTCCGCCGCCGAGCACGGCATCAATCGACGCGCCGAGACCGACCCGCCGCTCCCGGTCGGACAGCCGGGGGGTCAGGCTCGGATCAATCCCAGCCAGCGCCTCGCGGAGATGGCGGAGCGTGGCCGCAGGCGCAGCCGTGCTCATGGCAATCCTCTATCATGTTCGTGTTTTGTTCTAATGGATTCCCGATTGCCGGGAGGAAGTCAAGCACTCGGCTTTTCAAGAATTTCTTCAGAAAAATGAGTTATTTAGGAATGAAGCCGGGAAATGGAAAAGTCTTTCGCGCGGCGGAACCAACATCCATTCAATGCATTTTAGCATTTGACATATAAGCAAGGTGGCAGGCCGAAGCCTGCAGGACTCCTCGAGCAGCATGCCGGGTGCCGAATTTCTCCGCCGCGAAGCCGAAAGCTGCCTCCGCACGGCACGCGGC
>JAFKKQ010000368.1:0-759 GCA_017304505.1 Hyphomicrobiales bacterium
GTATCCCACGAGACGCGCGTCCACTGGCCGTTCACGAGCTTCATCGGATAGCGCAGGCGGCGGTCGCTGTGCACAAGCTCGCGCACCGACGCGCCCTTGGCGCAATGCGAGCCGCGGTTGATCGGCGAATCCCAACTCGGTTCCTGCCCAATCCACACGCCGTTCAACACTTCCGCGGTGACGGTGCAGCCCACGGCACAGTGTGTACATATGCTTTTGCGAACGGTGGCGCCCGCCGTGAGAGGCCCGGCTTGCGCCGCTTCGGCCTTGCGCACACCGCCAAGCGGCAACGCACCGAGCGCGGCAAGCCCGCCGGTGGCGACACCGGCGCGGCGGAGGAACGTCCGGCGATCGAGGCCACCGGATTGTGCGGCAAGCGCGCTGGAGAGCGGGTTACGGCGTGCCTCACGTTGCGTCCTTTTGATCAGCACGGTTGCCTCCTTCAGCCTGGATACCGGTTGACGCGATAGTACGTCTTGACGTGGTCGGTTTCCTTGTAACGGGCCTTGCGCTTCTCATCGTTGGTCTCGCTGTCCGCGCGCGCGGCGCCGACCAGCGGGGACGCCGCTGCGGCGCCTGCGCCGACCGCGCCGACACCAAGGCCGCGAAGAAAATCACGACGTCCGACCGTCGATTTTTTTCTCTATGCAGTCATGGTGTGTCCTCCTTGATCACCAAACGCGCGCCCATCACCGGGAGAGCGTGAATGCTTCCGCTTCGATCTCGAGAAACACACGTCCGATCGTGCCGACGTTCCGG
>JAFKKQ010000368.1:780-11059 GCA_017304505.1 Hyphomicrobiales bacterium
GCCGCTCGAACAACTGCCGTTCGGCGCCCTCCGGCGCCGGAAACTGTCCGCCGGCGAGGCCCGCCATGATCTCGCACAAGGTCGCGGCATGATCTTCCGGCTCGAGATTGCCTTCAGCGCGCTCGATACCGAGACGTGCAAGATCCTCACGCAGGCGCGCGAGCGGACGCTCGTTCAGGAATCCCGTGAGGTAGTACGAGGCGTAAGGCAGCAGATCGCCGCGCCCAAGCCCGATGAACAGTTTGAAGTATTCGCGCTCCACAGCGGCGACATCGGTGCCGTCGGCGGCCTGCCCAAGCGCCGCATGCGCCATGCCGAGAGGGGTCGCATCGCCGCGCAATTGCGCGATCTGCCTGAGCAATACTTGCGACGGCGCCCGCGACAACAGCGCGGCAAGCAGCGCATATTCCTGGGCACGATCGGCATCGATGTCGTCAACTTCACCAGCCACGCCTGACTCGCTGTAAAGGTCGGGGCGAAGCTGCACGCGCGGTATGCCGGTCACGGCCTCGACGGCGATGACCCGCTCGGCAGGAATCTTGATCCAGTTTGATACAGAGGGCTGCGCAATGCCCAATTTGCGGGCAAGTTCGGTGACGCCGCCAACCGCCTCGATCGCTCGATTCACTCCCGGATCGCGCACGTGCGTGTCTCCCGGTTGAGCGCTGTCGCGCTCACTTTCTTCAGAATAGTTAAAAGGTAGAAGCCCCCCGACGGGCCGTCAACGGTTTCCATAGCCTCAGACTATATCTTTTATGTGATAGGCAATTATCGGGGGAGCGCTGTTCCGTGGATGCGGCGCGCGACAGGAACCTCCTCGTCGGTTTCCTTGCCGGATTTTTGCACTGCAATATCGGCGTCATCCGGCGACCTCACCGGCTGCCTCGCCACAAGCTCGGTGGTCGCGCCAATCGGCTCGCCTGCGGGCATCGCCGGCGGCTGCGGTTCTTGCGCTAAAGCCGTGGTTCTATTGTCAATCCCGGGCGTCGCTTGTGGCGGCTCGTGGTCCGCTATGTCTTCGGCGGCTTCACGGACTTCGCCCACGATCCTTCCGACCAATTCACGCATTTGCTCCTGCGAATAGTCGAGCGGCCCGAAACCCGGTATCGCATTCGGATCGTTGAAATCCCATGCGTTCTCGGCGAGCCCAACGAAGTCGCGGATGGCCGGGTCGGCGGTCCAGGCGCGGCGAAGGGCCGCACGGCCGAGTTCCAACGGCACGCCTTTGCGCAAGAACGCGGTGACGTCGGTGGCTGCGGTAATCGATTCAAGCGATGGCAATGTCGAGAGATCGAAATCGTCTTCCGACGTTTCGTCGGTCTTGGGCAACGGTGGCACGCCTTTGTCATCGGGTGCCGGCATTGTTTGAGATGCGGGCGCGGTTTGCGGAGGCGAGACAACGGACTTCTCAGCCGCGCGCTTTCGGCGTGACCAACGGCTGAGGAAGTCTTCGTCGCTCATTCGTCGCGGCCTCCCCGTTCGCGCCGCGCAAGCGCCTCCGGGTTGGCGCGGCGGCGTTTACGTTTGACGAACGCCTCGTCGACATGGTGCTCGGACACGAACCGTTCAATCGTCTCGTGGATCGCGTCGGGCATGGGCACCGCCTCCACAAGATTGACCGCCACCTCGGTGAAACTCTCGCCTTCGGCAGGATCGGCGGTCACAGTCGCGATGGCGTAAGGCCATTCGCCTTCGGCCGGCTCCAGCACCACCCAGATGCCGGGCGCGCCGGAGGCCAGGTTTTCGCGATAGCGCTCCGCTTCCGACCGATAGAGGTCGACCGTGGCGCTGCCGGCATAATAGAGCGTGGCGCCCTCTTGTTCACGCAACATGGTCCACGGCTGCATGTTGGGTTCGTCCGGCAGCACACCGATCGCGCGCCACACGAAATCGATCCACGGCGACTCTGCTTTGCGGCGCTGGACCACAACACCGACTGGAATCCGCAAAAGCGGTGAAACGGCGGGGCTCAACGCGCGGCCTCCCTCTGTTTGACCGGCAGCCCGATCACGAGATTCTGCGGCTTCAAGCGCAAGATCTTTTCAGGTGTCATCGCCATGATGAGATAGACCGGTTCACCTTTCACGGCCTCGGTCACCGCCATGCTATCGGAAAAGACGAGCCGGAACAGGCCGACGACACGACCCGCCGTGATGTCGTCGAGAGCGTCACCGTTCCAAAGCCGGTCGCCAATCCGGGTCGCCTCCGAGTCAAGCCCAACGTACCAGGTGAATTAGGCATCGCGCAGCTCGGTAACCGGCTCGATGGACACCTCGACAGCAAGCAGGTGGGAGATCCAGCGCGCCATCGCTTGCGCCAGCGCGGCAAGTCCATGCCGCCCTCCGGTCAGGTCCAACGCCATGTCGAACATATCGCTGCGCTGCCAATAGCTGTCGGCGTTGTCGTCCGTCAGGACGTCAATCTGCGCCTCTGTCGGCACACCGAGCATCGAAACCAACGGCGACAACGGCGCCGGATTGGCGCCCGCAATCTTTTCCTCATCGGCCGCCAGCAAGGATTGCTCGTGCAGGGTGATCCGCTGCGGCCGGAAGAACAATTCGGCCGCGCGCAGGACGAACGGATCGTCACAACCGTCAAGCGCGTTGCGCAGAACGACATGCGCGAGCTGATTAACGAACAGCGGCGGCAAGCTTATCGCGCCCCCGCGCATGAGCGCCAGATAGGCGGCCTCCAGCGTCGGATGCGCCAGCAGAAGACCGCGAAAGGCCAGCACAAATCGCCAGTTCTCGCGCGCATCGGGATCGGCAATCGCCGCAATCTCGCCGTCGTCGACGGGCCGCCGTGGTTCGGTCAGAACGGCTGCGTGCAGGGCTCGTTCGGCCACGCAGGCGTCGGCCGGCGGCGTCAGCTCGGGGCGCACGAAATAAGCCTTGAGAAATTCGTCGGTGACGACAAGCCCACCACCCGCACCGCGATCGAGCAGATGATGACCGCAGGAAATCCAGAAATCGCTCATTTGGTTTCACGCCCGGCGACGATTTTCACAAGATCGATTCCGTCCGCAGGTTGTTCTTCGTCCTCGTCGCCAGCCTCCAGGAACGAAAACGCACGCAACTGCGTCGGTCCACCGCGCGGCCGCAACGTGCGAAACGCTTCACGCACCTCACCTTCTTCGATCGTTCGATAGACCGCGATCAAAGTATCCGTCGGAGCCGTGCAGAGAGATTCGGCAAAGGCGACCTCCTCCTCCGCCGCCCGTCGCGCGGTGGCAAGGTCCGGCGCGCCGAGCCGGTCGACCAGTCGTCGCGCCAGCAACTCGATCGCCGCATCGCGGTCGCTTTCCGTTGCCTCCACGATTTGCGCCAGTGTGGACCAGCCCCACGATTGCAAACCGAGAAAACCGCTGCGGAATGCCGAGCGCTCCTTGCCCTGAAGTGTCGCCGGATCCCCGCCCCAGAATCGGAAGGCGCCGGAAACCGCCCATTCACCGGGCTCCGCAGCCGGATCGAACACGAAAGTGTCCGACAGATCGAGCGCAATCGTCCGGAGCAACTTCAAAGCCGCGGTCCTCCGGTTTGCGGGTCAAGCCACGACGGCGTGTTCAATGCCGGCAACAGTGCATGGCGTTCGACGCCGGCCTTGCCGATCCGGCGCACAAGCAGATCGCCGTTGTCTTCTATTTTGCGGCTGATGCCCTCCTGGCGCGGCATCCGTTGCAGGAATTCCTTCGCCAGGCCATCGAATCCATCGGATTGCCAAGTGTCGATGGCCACCATCAAATGCCGCGCAAAGCTTTCGGTCACTTGCGCCGCGCCGACATCACCGAACCCTTCCTGCTCGAGCGCGGATGCCAGCGGATGAATGCCCGGTTCCTCGCCCGTCATCGAGACAGTGCGGATCATTGCGCCAAACACCAGCCACGGCGGCGGCTCGTTCTCATCTGCGCCTTGCGGCCAGCCCAACCGCCCGCCACCGACCAGACCGCCGTCGATGCGGATGGTGTCGGGCCAGTCGATGGTGACGAGCTTTTCCGGCGGCGCATAGGCCAGCAAGGCATCGCTGAGCGCGATCATTCCGGCATAGAGAGCGCGCCGCGCGGTGCACAGCGGCTCGTCCGGTTCCAGGACGACGGCGAATTCCGCAAGGTCGAAACGCCCGACATAAACCAGCGTACCGGCCCCGCTTTGCGCGGCAATATCGGCGGCATGGGCGAACGCATCGCCGCTCTCGCGCAGCGTCACCAGCTCAAACGGCGGCGGCAGATCGAGAACCGGCGTAAACGAAACGTGCGTGCCCGTGGTCGGCGGCAAAACTTGCTCCCGCTTACATTTTAACGATTATAATATAACTAGAGGAGCGGGATCGCCGAAGCGAGTCCCCACGATGCTGCGGACGGATGGAATCCGCCCCTCAAAGGAAAGATCAGCCTGTCGTGACGGATCGGCCGCAAAAAATCCTACTGTGCTCGTGCGAGGATACGATGAGCCTCGACGCGGACGCGGTCCGGCGCGGCTGCGTTGGAGCTGACGTTTCCACGTATCGTCGTCTGTGCCGCGCCGAAGTCGAGCGGTTCCATGCCGCCGCCAAGGATGGCGATGCCCTGACGGTCGGTTGCACGCAGGAAGCACCGCTGTTTTCCGAACTGGCCGGCGAGCGCAACAAGCAGATCAGCTTTGTGAATGTGCGCGAAACCGCGGGCTGGTCGACGGAGGGGGAGAAAGCCGGCCCGAAAATGGCCGCCTTGCTGGCCGCCGCCACGGAACCCACGCCCGACTTCCCGCTCGTCAGCCTGTCGAGCGACGGCGTCGTATTGATCTACGGCCGCGACGAAAGCGCGATCGAAGCCGGCAAGCTGTTGGCGGACCATCTCGATGTCACAGTGCTGATCACCAAGCCCAAGCTGCTGGAACCGCCCCGCACCACAACATTTCCCGTCGTCCAAGGAACCATCCGCGCGGCGACGGGCCACCTCGGCGCCTTCGTCTTGACGGTCGATGATTATGCGACACCGCGACCATCCTCGCGCGACGCCATGACGTTCGAGACGCCGCGCGACGGCGCCACTTCGCGTTGCGATCTGGTGCTCGATCTGTCCGGCGCCCCTTCCCTCTTCCCGGCTCATGATCTGCGCGACGGCTATCTGCGCGCCGATCCAGGTGACCCGGCGGCGGTCCTGCGCGCGGTGCTCAAGGCGCGCGACCTCGTCGGCACATTCGATAAACCGCGATACGTCAATTTCACCGCGGAGCTGTGCGTTCATTCGCGCTCGAAAATCACCGGGTGCCACCGCTGCCTCGATCTTTGTCCGGCGGGCGCGATCACGCCTGCCGGCGATCATGTCACGATCGACGCCGAAATTTGCGCCGGGTGCGGCCAGTGCGCCGCCGCCTGCCCGACCGGGGCCGCGTCCTATGCGCTGCCGCCTGCGGATGCGCTTCTGCGCAAGTTGCGCGCGATGCTTATGGCGTACCGCCAAGCCGGCGGCACGAATGCGATCGTGCTGTTTCACGATGACGAACATGGCGCAGCATTGATCGACGCGCTGGCCCGCCACGGCGACGGATTGCCGGCAAACACGCTGCCGCTGGCCGTCAACGAAGTCACCCAGGTGGGGCTGGAAGCCATCGCGGCGGCGTTCGCCTATGGCGCCGCAGGCTTGCGCTTCCTGCTGCGGGCCAAGCCGCGCCACGATATCCTCGGGCTCCGCAAAACGATGGCGACCGCCGAACCGATCCTCGCCGGGCTTGGGTTCGGCGGCCGGCGCATCGCCACAATCGAAACGGACGACCCGGATTTGCTCGGCGTTGCGCTTCGCGAGGTCGATCTCACCGAAGCCGCGCAACAACCGGCAAACTTCATGCCTGTCGGCGGAAAGCGCGACGTGATTCGCTTCGCGCTGCGTGAATTGCATCGCGTGGCGCCCACGCCGGCCGATGTGATCGTGCTGCCCGACGGCGCACCGTTCGGTGCGGTGACCGTGAACGTCGAAGGGTGCACGCTCTGTCTTTCCTGCGTATCCGCCTGCCCGACCGGGGCACTGTCGGACGACCCCGAACGGCCGATGCTGCGGTTCACAGAGGATGCCTGCGTGCAGTGCGGGCTGTGCAAGGCGACCTGCCCTGAAAAGGTCATCACCCTGACGCCGCAGATCGACTTCCGCGCCGCCACAGCGCGCTCGCGCACACTCAAGGAGGAAGAGCCGGCGCTCTGCATCCGGTGCCAGAAGCCGTTCGGCGTGAAAAGCAGCGTCGATCGCGTCGCGGCAAAACTTGAGGGCCGCCATTGGATGTACACCAACGCGGGCAAGCGCCTCGATGTCATCCGAATGTGTGCCGACTGCCGTGTCATCGCGATGAGCGAAGAGAATTTCGACCCGTTCGTCGGCGTTCCCGAACGCCCCGCCCCGCGGACTACCGATGACTATCTGCGCGAACGCGACAACAGAACGAAAAGCTGATTACTTCGCCGTGGCTCGCGCGAGAAAATCGGTCAGCGCCTTGCGATCCTCCGGCGAACCGATGCGCTGCTCCGGCATCTTCGTGCCCGGCGTATAGGCCATCGGGCCGATTTCGAACAGCCTGGACACGGTTTCCGGCGTCCACACGATATCCAACTTCTTCAACGCCTCGGAGAAATCGTAGCCGGGCAGCGACGCGATCTTGCGGCCGAATATCCCGGCAAGCGTCGGGCCGGCGCGGACACCGTCCTTGTCCGACAGCGTGTGACAAGCGATGCAGGCCCGAAACACCTCCGCGCCATGATCGCCGGCGAAGGTCCATCGCCGGATGATGCGGTCGGCCCCGCCCGTCAACAGTGTGCGGCTGTCGGGAAAAAACGCCACGGACCAGACCGGGAAGCCCGGGCCGACGAGCGTGCGCGCGATCTTCCGCTCCTTGCGATCGACAACCGCCACCGAACCGCGAATGCTGGCCGCCGCGAGCAATGCACCATCCGGAGATGCTGCGAGCGAAATGATGGGGGTCGGGCCGGCTTGAACAGTGCCTGTGATCTTGCCATCGCGCGCCAGGAAATAGACCTTGCCGTCGGCGCCACCCACCGCGATCTCTCCGTCGGGCGAGATGGCCACCGTATTCAGCGGCGACGGCAACGTCACGATCTCCGGCTGTCCACCCGACAACGGCCAGATGCGTGCGGTCAGATCGTAACCAACGCTGACAAGCGATCGTCCATCCGGCGTGAAGGCAACGCCATTGACGTTCTGTGAGTGGCCCTCGAACACGCGCGGCTCGCCGCCGGCCAGCGGCCACAGGCGCACCGTGCGATCCCACGACGCCGACGCAAGCGTCGCGCCATTGGACGACACGGCAAGCCCGACAATGGGAGCACGATGGCCTTCGAGAACCGTGTCCGGTCGTTGCCGGCCGGCGGTCCAGATCGCAATCCGCGCGTCGGCGCCAGCCGTTGCCATACGGCCGTCCCTTAAAAAGGTGACCGCATTCACCGCGTCGGAATGAAAACGGAGAACCTGCTCGGCGGATTCTTCCGCGACCGACCAACGAATCGCGGAGGTGTCGAAGCTGCCGGACAATATGCTCTTGCCATCCGGCGAAATCGCAACCGCACGGACCGGCCCGCCATGTCCGCGCATTTGCGCGGACGCCGCGCCCGGCATCATCACCAGGGCAGCGGCAGCCAGCATGGCAACGGTCCGGATCATCAGAAAAGTCTACGGGAGAATTCAGTCATCAGCGAGGCATTCGGATGGGCCACGCCGCTTGAATTGCCGGAGCTATCGCCACGCCCGCCGGCCGGCGCTGACGGCTACGGCAAAATCTTACGCCTTAATGGACGGCAGCGTCGTCGTGAACGTGGTGCCACCAAGCCTCGATCCGGTCGGTATCGGCGGGAAGCACGACGAACATGGGCGCGGCGAACGCCGACCATGCCTTTTCAAAGGCAGGGGAAACCGACGTCAGAATAGGAACGCCCGCGCCGATCGCGGCCGTGAAGGCTTGAGCAAGCCCCTGCCGCGACGCCTCGAGCTTGCCGAATTTGCTCAGGAGCACGAGGTCGCATCCCGTTGCAATATCCCGTTTGACCGCTTCGGTGGCCGTGGTGGCGCCGGCGCCGTCGAGATGACACGCCTCGGACCCGGGCCCTAAATCCTGAAAGATCGGATAGAGCGCGCCGTCGGTGATGCTCCGCAGATAGCCGGCGGTGCATTTCCGGTCCGGCAGCCCATGATCCTCCGCGATCAAGCCTGCGATACGCGCCGCCGGCTGCCAGCGATAAATGAGAGTCCTGAACATGTCCTGCACCGTGGAGCTCGATACTCCTTGCACCACGGCGATCTTTTTCACGATGTTGTCCATAGCGATCTTCCATAGCTAAGGCACAAAAGCATAGCCGATCCGCGGGTCGGCTTTTTGTGCTTGCGCAAACTCATTGTGCGTCCGCATTGTTAGAAACACCATACGCTGTTTCGCCAGCCCCGCGCCGGGCGGAACGGCCTCGATACCGAGGGATTCCGAGGCTCATGCCCGGCCTGCTTGTTTTCCAATATGCGTTCCGCATCTGCTTCCTCACCGCGGCAATATGGGCCGCCGCGGCCATGCCGCTATGGCTGTGCGCTTATTCCGGCTGGATCGTCATTTCGCCGGCCTACGGCGCGATGAACTGGCACGCGCACGAGATGGTGTTCGGCTATGCGGCGATGGTGATCTGCGGCTTCCTGTTTACCGCAATTCCGAACTGGACCGGACGTCCCCCTGTGCGCGGCTGGACCCTGCTCACCCTCGTGCTTTTGTGGACGGCGGGACGCGGCGCAATGCTCACGGCGGATATGCTGGGGCGCCCGGTGACGGCGGTCGTCGATCTTCTGTTCCTCGCCGCCATCCTCATCATCGCGGGTCGCGAGATTGTCGCGGCAAGAAGCTGGCGCAGCTTGCCCGTTTTCGTTCTCATCGGTGGTTTGACACTGGCCAACGTCTGGTTCCACGTCGCTGTGTTGTCGGCTCAGCCGACAGACATGGCGATGCGCGCGGCGCTTGGCGCGTTGATCGCGCTGATCGTCGTCATGGGCGGCCGCCTCGCGCCGAACTTTACGCGCAACTGGCTGTCCAAGCGCAATGCAAGCCGGCTGCCGCCTCCATTTAACCGATTTGACGCCGTGGCAATCGCGTCGGGGATTGCAGGCATCGTCGCGTGGATGATCGAGCCGCAAGGCCGTGTCACGGCGGCGCTCGCGAGCGTCGCCGCGATCCTGCTGGCGCTGCGCCTCCTGCGGTGGCGCGGCTGGGCCACCTGGAGCGAGCCGCTCCTCCTGATCCTGCATATCGGGTATGGCTTCGTGCCGCTCGGATTTGCTTTCGCCGCCGCGTCTGCGATCCGGGCCGACCTGGTCCCGGGGAGCGTCGCGATCCATGCGTGGACCGTCGGCGCCGTCGGCACGATGACACTCGCGGTGATGACGCGGGCAACCCTCGGCCACACCGGGCGCGCCCTGACGGCGACCGGTGCGACAACGGCGATCTACGCCGCCATCCTCACCGCCGCTGTGGCAAGAGTTATCGCACCCCTGGCGGGCGACCTTTTCCTGCCACTTCTCCTGCTATCGGGGCTGAGCTGGACGCTGGCGTTCGCGGGCTTCGCCGCCGTTTACGGCCCGATTGCCATTGCACCCAGGCTCAAACCGGCTAGTTGATCCCAGGCTGCGTAACAATGCTTTATTGCGGCTCGTCAGCATCCACGATCAGCGCCTGCGGCTTGCACACAACGACCCGGCGGCGCCCGCAATTTACGATTCCCTGTTCCTCCCAGGCGCTGAGCGTCCGGCTGACCGTATGCAACGTCGTTCCGCACATCTCCGCGATGTCCTGGCGGGACAGCGGGAACGCGATCTCGATTCCCCGCGCGGTGCGGCGGCCGGCCTGATGGGCCAGCCTGAGAAGGGTGTGGCCGATACGACGTTCGACCTTCTCCGTGGACAACTCGCGCAGGCGCACCTGCATCTCGTGGTAGCGCCGGCCCAGCACCGCGACCGCGTTCATCGCGATGAGGGAATGCCGAGCCATGATCTGCTTGAAACCAGACGCGCTCCACCCGATCAATTGGCTGTCATCGACCGACGTCACGGTCCCCGGATGAACCGCGCCCCCGGCGAGGACGGTGTATCCGGCGATTTCTCCCGGCCCGATGTAGCGGATGATGATCTGCTGGCCATCGGGCGTCGTCTGCGTCGCGCGCAGCCGGCCCGAGACAACCAGGAAAAGCGACGCTGCCGCGTCGCCCTGCCGGAACAGGATGTCACCCGCGGCGCTCCGTTTACGGAAGCCCGCGGATTTCGCCTCCTGCAACG
>JAFKKQ010000369.1 GCA_017304505.1 Hyphomicrobiales bacterium
ATGGAGGTGCTTCGGCTCGACGCGCGCACCGATTTCCGGCTCGAAAAGCTCGCCGGGCAGAAGGTGTGGTACGTACCGGCGGATGACGAGGCGACCGCCGCGCTCGATCGGGCCTGGCGGCGGCTGGTCGGCAGTTCGAGCGGCATGCCGCAGGAGCTATCGGTCAGGGGCCGCAAGCTTCGGGTGCCGCGCGCCGCAATGGGCGTGGCGCGATTCTTCTTTCACGACCTGTGCGAGCAGCCGCTGGCGGCCGCCGACTATCTTCGCATCGCGCACGAGTTCCATACCCTCATCGTCGACCGCATTCCGGCGATGGAGTTCGACCAGCGCAACGCTGCCAAGCGTTTCATCATTCTGATCGATACGCTGTACGACCATGCGGTGAAGCTGATCGCCTCGGCGGAAACCGAGCCGGACGATCTCTACCGCGCGAGCGACGGCTACGAGGCATCCGAATTCAGGCGGACAGCCTCGCGATTGATGGAAATGCGCTCGCAGAGCTATCTGGCCCTGCCCCACGGTCGGCGCGACTCGGTGGCCAGCGGGTCGAGTGAAGGGATTGTCGAGACCTGAAATCGGCATTGCCCCGGTTGAACCCGGCCCGCAAGCTGGCATGATGTTCATGGAACAGCTCGCGGTATTTGTCGAAAATTGCCGGTTTCTTTTCCGGAAGGGGCACCATGAATCTGCGCCGGTTCCAAGGGCGATTCACCGCATTGCTGGGCGCTGCATTGGCGCTCGCGGGATGCGGCGATAACAGCCAGCGCCAGACCCAGGCCGCGGCACCGCCCCCCGCCGTGACGGTCGTTAGGGTCACCGCCGCCGACATCAAGCCGACGGCCTCGTTCACCGGGCGGGTCGAGGCGGTTTCCAAGGTCGAGCTGCGGGCGCGGGTCGACGGTTTCCTGGAGAAGCGGTTGTTCAGGGAGGGCGCCGACGTCAAGGAGGGCGACCTCCTGTTCACGATCGAGAAGGGGCTCTATCAGGCCGCCGTCGATCAGGCCAAGGCCGCCATCGTGACCGCAGAGGCCACGCTCAAGCTTGCCGACATCGAGGTCGCCCGGCAGACCGAGTTGGTGCAACGCAACGTCGGCGCGCAGGCCCGGCTTGACGAGGTCACCGCCAAGCAAGGCGAGGCCCGCGGCAATCTGCTGGCGCAAAAAGCGGCGCTCGAAAAGGCGGAGCTTCAACTCAGCTACACCGACATCAAGGCGCCGTCGTCCGGACGCATCGGCCGCGCCAATATCTCGGTCGGCAATTTCGTCGGACCGTCAAGCGGCACGCTTGCCGTGATCGTGAGTCAGGATCCGATCTATGCGACGTTTCCGGTCACGCAGCGCGAGATGCTGGAGGTTCGCAAGAACGGGAACGGAACCTCGGCCGACGCCTATGTGATCTATCTGCAGCTTGCCGACGGCAGCCGCTACGCGCATCCCGGCAAACTCAACTTCCTCGACGTCACCGTGAACCAAGGCACCGACACCGTGCTGGTGCGCGCGAGCTTCCCCAACCCCGATCACGTCTTGGTGGATGGCCAGCTTGTGAATGTCGTCGTTGAAACCGGCAAAGGCGAGAGCGTGCTGCAGGTGCCCCAGCAGGCGTTCCAGGTCGATCAGTCCGGCTCCTTCGTCCTCGTGGTCGGCAAGGACAACAAGGTGGAGGTGCGTCGCGTCGAGACGGGCGCTGTGATCGGGACGAACCTGGCGGTGCTGAAAGGGTTGAGCGCGGGCGAGACGGTGATCACCGAAGGGATCCAGAAGGTCCGGCCCGGTCAGGTTGTCCAGGCGACCGAAATCAAACCGGGGGCGTGAACAATGTTGTCGGGGGTCTTCATCGATCGCCCGCGCCTTGCGGTCGTAATCTCGGTTGTCATCACGCTCGCGGGCCTGATCGCGCTCACGCAGATCCCGATCGCGCAATTTCCCGACATCGTGCCCCCGCAGACGCAGATCACGGCGAGATATCCGGGCGCTGGCTCCCAGGTGGTCGAGGCCACGGTGGCGCAGCCGATCGAGTCGCGCGTCGTGGGCGTCGAGAACATGCTCTACATGAAATCGACCAGCGGCAGCGACGGCAGCTACACGCTCACCGTCACCTTCGCCGTCGGCTCCGATCCCGACCTCAACATGGTGAAGGTGCAGAACCGCGTCGCGCTGGCCGAGCCGCAACTGCCGGCCGAGGTCAAGGCCACCGGCGTGAGCGTTACCAAGAAGTCGTCGGCCTTTCTGCAGATGGTGACCCTGACATCGCCGGACGGACGCTACGATCAGCTCTTTCTGAGCAACTACGCCACCATCAACATCGTCGACCGGCTGAAGCGGATCAAAGGCATCGGCGATGCACAGAACATGACGCCCGCCGACTACAGCATGCGGATCTGGCTCGACACCGCCAAGCTGACGAACTTCGGGTTGACGCCCAACGATATCATCACTGCGGTCAAGGCTCAGAACGTCCAGGCCGCGGTGGGCCGCATCGGGGCGCGTCCGGCGCTCCCCGATCAGCAGTTCCAGCTCAACATCCAGACCAAGGGGCGGCTGACCACGGTGGACGAATTCGGCTCCATCGTGGTGCGGGCCAATCCCGACGGTTCGTTCGTGCGCGTGCGCGACGTGGCGCGCGTCGAACTTGGCGCCGCCAGCCAGGAGCAGATCGGACGGTTCGACGGCGCGCCGGGCGTCATCATCGGCGTTTTCCAGACGCCGGGCGGCAACGCCGTGGAGAGCGCGGAGCTTGTCCGCGCCACGCTCAAGGATCTGAAGAAGAGCTTTCCCGACGGTCTCGATTACCAGATCAACTACGACACCACGCTGTTCGTCCAGCAGAGCATGAACGAGGTCGTGCACACGCTGATCGAGGCGTTCATCCTCGTCGTTATTGTCGTGTTCCTGTTTCTCGGCAGTTTCCGCGCGACGCTGATCCCGCTGATCGCGGTGCCGGTGGCGCTGATCGGCACCTTCGCCGTGATGCTGGCGGTCGGCTTCTCCGCCAACACCGTGTCGCTGCTGGCGCTGGTGCTGGCCATCGGCATTGTGGTGGACGATGCGATCGTGGTGGTGGAAGCGGTCGAAGCGCATATGGAGAAGGACCCTGCGATCTCGCCGGCGGAAGCCGCGCGCCGCGCGATGAAGGAAATCACCGCGCCGATCGTCGCCATCACGCTGGTCTTGTTGTCGGTGTTCGTGCCGGTGGCGTTTATCCCAGGCATTTCAGGCCAGTTGTTCCGACAATTCGCCGTCGCCGTGTCGGTGTCGATGGTGATCTCAGCCGTCAACGCGCTGACGTTGTCGCCGGCGCTTTGTGCGGTGCTGCTGTCGAGGAGCCACGGGCCCAGGCGTGGAATCCTCGGCTATGTGTTGCGCGGCATCGACCGCGCGCGCGACGGTTACGCGCTTGCGGTCGGCAAGCTGGTGCGGCTGGCGCTGCTCGGAATCGTGGTCCTCGTGTTGTTCATGGGAGGCGCCGGCTGGCTGTTCAAGGTGACGCCGACCGGATTCCTACCCGCGGAGGATCAGGGCGCCATCTTTGCCGAAGTCCAGTTGCCGGAAGGCGCTTCGGTCGGACGCACCGATGCGGTGACCAAGCGCGTTGAGGAGATCGCCCGCAAGACGCCGGGCGTCGATCACGTGACCTCGGTGGTCGGCTACAGCATGATCGATGGACTGACCAAGCCGAACGGCGCGCTGCTGGTGCTGACGTTGAAGCCCTTTGCCGAGCGCAAGACCGTCGCATTGTCGGTGAACGGCATCATCGGGCGGCTGTCCCGCGAATTCCAAAGCATCCGCGAGGCCGTCGTCTTTGCCTACAACCTGCCGCCGATCATCGGCCTTGGCACCGGCTCCGGCTTCGAATTCCAGCTTCAGGGCCTTGGCGGCGCCGATCCGGCGGAAATCGCTGCCGTTGCGCGCGGCCTGACGTTTGCCGCGAACCAGAATCCCACATTGAGCCGGGTCTTCACCACCTATAGCGCCAGCACGCCGCAACTCTATCTCGATCTCGACCGTGAGAAGGTGCAGACGCTCGGCGTCAATGTCGCCGACGTCTTCAATGCATTGCAGTCCGTGCTCGGCGGGTATTATGTCAACGACTTCAATCTTTTCGGCCGCACCTGGCAGGTCAACATCCAGGGCGAGGCGGCCGAGCGCGCCAGGATCGGCGATATCTACAGCATCAATGTGCGCAACCGGAACGGCGACATGGTGCCGCTCCGCGCGTTCGCGCAGGCGCGGCTGATCCTCGGGCCGCAGTCGATCGTGCGTTACAACAACTACCGCAGCGTCACGCTCAACGGCGGACCGGCGCCGGGCCGCTCGACCGGCGAGGCGCTTGCGGCGATGGAGCAGCTTGCGGCCACCACGCTGCCCGCGGGTTATGGTTTTGAATGGACCGGCACCGCGCTGCAGGAAAAGGAAGCCGCCGGCAAGACCACGCTGATCCTGGGGCTTGCCGTGCTGTTCGCCTACCTGTTCCTGGTCGCGCTTTACGAAAGCTGGACGATCCCGATCTCGGTGCTGCTGTCGGTCACGGTCGCGCTGTTCGGTGCGATGGTGGCGCTCAACCTGTTCGGGCTCGACAACAATCTCTATGCCCAGATCGGCGTCGTGGTGCTGATCGCGCTTGCGGCCAAGAACGGCATCCTGATCGTGGAATTCGCCAAGCTGCGGCGCGAGGAAGGACTGCCGATCCGGGAGGCGGCGGTCGAGGGCGCCCGCGAACGTTTCCGTGCGGTGATGATGACAAGCTTCGCCTTCATCGCCGGTCTGGTGCCACTGGTGATTGCGACCGGCGCCGGAATGCTGAGCCGGCGCGGCGTCGCGACGTCGGTATTCGGTGGCATGATCGCGGCGTCGCTGCTTGGAATCTTCCTGATCCCGGTGCTTTACGTTCTGGTGCAGACCATGCGCGAAAAAGCCCACAGCCTGCGCGGATCGGGCGCCAAGCCGGGCCACCCGATGCCCGCGAGCGATGGCGGATCGTGATTTGAGCGACGATTGGCGACTTGAACGACTTTCTCGAAAGGTCTAATGACCGCAGCCAACGGTGGTTTTCGACCGTCCTCCAAGGAATTTCACAACATGGCGCGTAAAAAGATTGCGTTGATCGGCGCGGGCCAAATCGGCGGCACGCTCGCTCACCTCATTGGTCTCAAGCAGTTGGGCGATGTCGTCCTGTTCGACATCGCCGAAGGCGTTCCCCAGGGCAAATCGCTTGACCTCGTGGAGTCGTCGCCGGTCGAGGGCTTCGATGCCAAGATGGTCGGCGCCAACGCCTATGAGGCGATGGAAGGCGCGGACGTCTGCATCGTCACCGCCGGCGTGCCGCGCAAGCCCGGCATGAGCCGCGACGATCTGCTCGGCATCAACCTCAAGGTCATGGACCAGGTCGGCGCCGGGTTGAAGAAATACGCGCCCAACGCCTTCGTGATCTGCATCACCAATCCGCTCGATGCGATGGTGTGGGCGCTGCAGAAGGCGTGCGGCCTGCCGAAGAACATGGTGGTCGGCATGGCCGGCGTGCTCGACTCGGCGCGGCTTCGCTACTTCCTCGCCGACGAGTTCAACGTTTCGGTCGAGGATGTCAGCGCCTTCGTGCTCGGCGGTCACGGCGACAGCATGGTGCCGATGGCGCGCTATTCCACCGTCGCCGGCATTCCGCTCCCCGACCTGATCAAGATGGGCTGGACCACGCAGGCCCGCGTCGAGGAGATCTTCAACCGCACCCGCAACGGCGGCGCCGAGATCGTCAACCTGCTCAAGACCGGCTCGGCGTTCTATGCGCCGGCGTCGTCGGCGATTGCGATGGCGGAGAGCTACCTGCTCGACAAGAAGCGTGTGCTGCCTTGCGCTGCGCACCTCAATGGCGAGTACGGCATCAAGAACCTCTATGTGGGCGTGCCGGTGGTGATCGGAGCCAAGGGGGTGGAGCGTGTGGTCGAGCTTGAACTGACCGGCGCCGAGCGCAACGAGTTCGAGAAGTCGGCCGCCGCTGTGAAGGGGCTGGTCGATGCCTGCCAGAAGATCGCGCCGGACCTGGGCAAGAAGTAACCGGGCCGCCATCGCCCGCTAAGACGGGCGATCCGGCAATCGCTGGAGACCGACGGTGCGTCACGTCGTCAAGCCGTACGATCCTCTGATGAATTCATGCCCCGCTTGTGCGGGGCATGACGCCTCAACAATCCGGGCTTTCCAATGAACATCCACGAATACCAAGCGAAGGCCGTCTTGCGCGGGTTCGGCGTGCCGGTGCCCAAGGGCATTCCGGCGTTCGATCTCGATGAGGCGGTGAAGGCTGCGGACCAGCTTGGCGGTCCGGTTTGGGTGGTCAAGGCGCAAATCCACGCTGGCGGCCGCGGCAAAGCAGGCGGCGTCAAGGTGGTGAAGTCGGTCGATGACGTGAAGAAAGAGGCGTCGCGCCTGCTCGGCTCGACGCTGGTCACGCATCAGACCGGCCCGCGCGGCAAGCAGGTCAACCGCCTCTACATCGAGGAAGGTTCGGCCATCGACAAGGAGTTCTACCTGTCGATGCTGGTCGATCGCTCGACCTCGCGTGTTGCCATCGTGGTCTCGACCGAAGGCGGCATGGACATCGAACAGGTTGCGCACGACACGCCGGACAAGATCGTCACCGTGTCGGTCGACCCGGTGACGAACATTTGTCCGCATCACGTGCGGCGCATCGCCAAGGCGCTTGGGTTCAATGCCGATCTGCAGAAGCAGATGAGCCCGC
>JAFKKQ010000370.1 GCA_017304505.1 Hyphomicrobiales bacterium
TGGATGGCGGCGTTGCCGCGGGCGGCCAGCGCGACCATCGCGCCGCGCATGAACACGGCCTCGGCGTCGTTGCACTTGAGCGCCGTGCCGTTGTGGCCCTTCCATCCCGCGGCCTCGATGTCGAGGAATTGATCGACGGCGCGCCGCACCGCATCGGGCTGGGTGATGATCGTGGACGTCACCGCGCCTTTTTCCGCAAGCCTGCGGCGATACTGGCGCAGCTTCTTGCGGGTCGAACTCGACACGGCCTTTTCCAGGTAAGCCTTGCCGTCCAGATCGGACGACAATCGCGGCCGCTGCATGTGCTCGAACACGCGCGGCGCAGTGCCGCGACCGGCCAGAACGCGGATCAGCGCCTCGTGGGTCGCGCCGTCCGTGGCGAGCGTGTCGAGCGCCAGGATCTTCGGCAATCCCTGCGCGGCGGCGATGGCATCGAGCATCGCCTCGATGGCTTCATCGAGGCAGTCGCGGTCGATCACGGGCGTCGCGAGATAGCCGTGGTTGTAGGCCGGGGCGGTCAGAACGCGGATCGGCAGCACCGACCAGCGCGGCCGGCCGACGGCAAAACCCCACACGCCGACAAGCCGCCTCGCGCCGTCGACGGTCTTCCACGCCAGCAGCGCGTGCTGTTGTCCAGCCGGATCGGCCGCGGCCGCGGCGTGAAGGAGCGACGGGTCCATGAAGACGTTTTGGGTGTCGGCGCGCGACAACAGGTCGGCCCAGGCCCCGTGCAGGCCCGCAAGCGATTTGGCAAGCGATGCCGCGTCGGCTATCTCGATCGCGATCGTGGGCTTCGCATGCGGCGCGGCCGCGGCAAACGCCGGGGCCGCGGGGATGTCGTCGGTTCGATAGGCCGGGATGTCGCTCATGGCCTCCGTTTTACGCGCTGTCGTTTCATAAGCCGTTACGTCACGCCGCCAAAGGCCAGGAGCGGGCAACGGACATTTAACGTTAACCGGGCGCCGGCCGCGCTGGATTTGCCACTCAAGGAGGTTTTGCCCGGCGGTATCGGGATGCGGATGTTTAGGTTAACGCAGGATTGACGAAGAATAGAAAGCTATGCCGATGACCGACAGTGTTAAGGTGTGGCCTCGGTCCTCGGTGGTGTGTCCGACGGCCAAGTCCAGGCCGATAAACCCAGATGCCGCAGGCGATGCAAGTCAGTTTTGACGGGCCGGTTGGAACGGTTGGTGCGACGGCCGTTGACGCCCGGTCCGCGTCCGCACCGTCTTGCGCGATCCATTGTTCCATCCACGACGATCTTGCGGCGGTCGAACAGGAGTGGCGCGCCTTCGAGCAGGTCGCGGACGGCACCGTCTTTCAAAGCTTCGATTGGCTTTCAACCTGGCAGCGCCATATCGGCAACCTCAAGGGCACGACACCGGCCATTGTGACCGGCCGTGGCGAAAGCGGCGAACTGCTGTTCCTGTTCCCCCTGGGCATTGCGGCGGCCGGATGGGCCCGGCGGCTGACGTGGCTTGGCGCTGAATTGTGCGACTACAACGGCCCGCTGCTTGCGCCGGAATTCTCCAGGCGCGTGGACGCGCCGCGCTTCGCACGACTTTGGCGCGATGTGCTGGAGGCCCTGCGCAGCAAGCCCGGTATGCGGTTCGATGTCGTCGACCTCGACAAGATGCAGCCGACGGTTGGCGCGCAGTCCAATCCGTTCATCGGGCTTGGCGTACTGCCCAACCCCAACGGGGCGTATCTCACCCGCCTCAGCGGCGACTGGGAGCAGTTCTACGCCGCCAAACGCTCGTCCTCCACGCGCCGGCGCGACCGCACCAAGCGCAAGCGGCTCAATCCGGCCGGCGTGGACATCGCAGCGACGCTGGCGACGTTGATTGAGCAGAAGTCGAAGGCGCTTGCGGCGATGGGCGTGAACAGCATCTTCACGCCGCCCGGTCATCGCGCGTTCTACGATGCGCTTGCGACCGAGCCGGCGTTGCGCGATCTCGTTCACATCAGCCGCCTCGATGTCGGCGCGACCCCCGCCGCCATCAATCTGGGGCTGGTCTTCCGCGGCAGCTACTATCACATCCTGGCGAGTTACGACGGTGGCGAGGTGTCCCGCTTCGGACCGGGCGCGGCGCATATGCACGAGTTGCTGCGCTATGCGATCGAGCATGGCTGCACCGTGTTCGATTTCACCATCGGTGATGAACGCTACAAGCAGGAATGGTGCGACACGCGGCTCACGCTGTTCGATCATGTCTCGGCGGTGACGCTGCGGGGATTTCCGGTGGTGCTGCGTGCCCAGGCCGTCGGACGGATCAAGCACTGGATCAAACAGACCCCTGCGATCTGGGCCACGGCCGAGAAATTGCGCGCGTTCATCGGCCCGCTGACGAAAAGGATCCGCGGTTAGGGCAGACCCCGAAAGGGAGTGCCGGCTTTCCGATCGGATCAGGCTCAATCAAAAAGATAAGCGGCGAGTCTGATTCAACGCAGTTGAATCAGACTCTAGCGCCGCGCGGCGGGGCGCCAGACGAACAGGTGCAGGCCAAGCCGGCGCTTCGCCGCCAATGACAGCAGCGTGGATTCCAGCACGATTGCGAAGGATGTGGCGCAGGCCGCGCCCAGGCCGCCGTAGCGCGGCGCCAGCACCATGCAGGCGCCGGCATTGACGGCGAAGGCCAGCGCATAGATGACCGCACAAATGCGCTGCTCGCCGAGCATGTTCAGGAGCCGCTCGGCCGGGCCAACCGCCGCCCGCGCCATCAGGCCGATGGCCAGGATGAACATGAACGGATAGCCGGCGACAAAGTCCGGGCCGAACAGCCACAGCAGCGGTTTGCCGAGCGCCAGCATGATCAGCGTCGCAGCCAGCGACGGCCAGAATGTCCAGCGCACGGACCTCGTGACGAAGGCCGAGAGTTCGGCGCGGTCGCCCGCGACGTGCAGGGCGGTGAACTGGTGTGCGACCGCTGCCGAAACCGAGAAATGAATGAAGCCCACCAGCAGCAGCGTCTTTAGTGCCGCGTAGTAATGCGCGACCTCCACCGGCGGCCGGAACTGCTGCAACACCAGCACATCGGCATAGGCCAGCGCTGTGTAGAACGCCCACATCACGATGATCGGCAGCGACACCGAAAACCAGCGCCGGATGTCATAGGCCCGCGGTCCGCGTGGCACCACGCCGGCAAGCCGCCGGTCGACAAGGATGAGCTGAAGGAGCGATGTGCTCCAGATCGCGGCTGCGAGCGCTATCATCGTGGTGGCGGCATCGATTGGATAGCCCGCGACATAGGCCAGCGCCATCAGTGCGAACAGCACGATCGGGCGCAGCAGCGAATGCGGCGCGATCGCAAGTCCGATCCAGTTGTAGGATCGCGCCAGGCCGTCGCACATCAGCGCAAGCGCGTAAAACGGCAGCGACACGCAGGCGAGATAGAACGGCAACACTGTTTTCGGGTCGAGCCACGGGCGCAGCAGGAAGATGCCGATCGCGCCGGCGAGCGCAAAAGCCGTGGCCAGTCCAAAGGTGATCCAGCGGCTGCCGATCAGGAAGCCGCGCAAGGTGTCGAAGTCGTTGCGATGCGTGTATTCGGGGATGAAGCGTTGCGCGGTCAGCGGCAGGCCGAGGTGGACGGTGTCGCCGGCGAGCAGCAGCCAGGTCCACACCGAGACGTAGATGCCGAACTCGGTGCCGCCCATCCAGCGCGCCAGCACGATCTGGGACACGAAGACGACGCCCGCGGCGGCGACGCGGATGACGAAGGCCATGCCGGCAACGCGCTGGGCCGTGCCCTGGTCGCTGCTCAGCCAAGCCTTCGCGCGTGCGAAAAGACCCGGGCGCGCGGCCGGGTCTGCGTGTTGATCCGCGTCGGTGCAGGACATGCCCAAGGATGGAGACGCGCAAAGGCTTAATGGGGGGTTAATGGACCGTCGTGCGCCGACCCCGCCTTGAATTTCCGCTCAGCCCGCCACCGCGATCTCCAGCGGGAAGTCGTCCACCACCTCGCGGCCGGTGTCGGTGATGATGAACGTGTGGCCGAGGAAGATGCCGAACAGTCCGTCGGCGGTGATCGGGTTTGGCTCCGCCATGATGACCATTCCGGGCTTGAGCACCATGTCGCTCTCGACGCCGCTGATATGGTCCGCGGTGATGTGCGGGTTGTCGGTGACGATGTCGATGCCGTGGCACTGGGTCGGGCGCGACTGCACGCCGTTGTCGCGGAAGAAACGGCTAGCGTCCTGCATCGCCTTGGCGTTCCTGCCGGGCAGCATTTCGGCGAGGATCTTGTTGTAGCCGGGAAGGGTGATCTCGTCCCAGAACTTGCGCACCATCTCGGTCGGCAGGCCGAGCGTGATCGGCGAGCCGACCTGGGCGGTGTAGCCGCGATAGCCGGCCGCCAACTCCATGTTGACGATGTCGCCCTTCTTCAGCACCCGGCCGGAAGGGCGCGGATTGCCGAACACCAGCGCCGGATTGTCCATCGGCGTCGAGCCGATGATGAGGAAGTCGACGTCGCCGCCGCCGTCCATGATGGCGGAGGCGGCCGCGGCCTTCAGTTCGTATTCCTTCACGCCCGGCTTGGCGCGGGCCACCATCGCCTCCATCGCGCGCTGGCACAGCACGCCGGCCTTGCGCACGCAGTCCAGTTCCTCCGCCGAATGGATCACCACGAGGTCGTGCAGGAAATTCTTGGTGAACACCAACTCGACGTCGGGCAACTCCTTGCGCAGGGTGTTGTATTGGTTCACCGGCAGATAGTCGCCGTGGCGCGGGTCGATCTCCATCAGGCCGACGCGGCCTCGTTCGAGCTTCAGTTCGCGCAACCGTTCGACCATGACTTGTGCATATTGGCCGTTGCGGCTGTGACGCACGTCGGTCACCGCGACCTCGATCTGCCGCCGAACGGCTTCCGCGTGCGTGCCGCCCATCGAATAGATCATGGTCGGCTCGCCATCGAGCGGCACCAGCACGTAGCAGCACAGGGCATGCCACTCCCAATGGCCGGTCAGCCAGGTCATGCCGGCACCGAAGCTCCAGTGGCTCGGTCCGCCCGGCACCACGATGGCGTCGAGCTTGTGCTCACGCATCTTGGCGCGCAGCGCGTCATAGCGGCGTTTGTATTCTGCCGCCGAGAACTGCTCCCAAATGCAATCGCGGTAATACGGCGTGTCGCGCATGTTGGCGAACGGCAGCGACTGGTCGAGCCTGGTGCGGACGATCTCCCAGGGCTGCGGTCCGAGTGGACGGCGGGGCTGTTCGGTCATGCGCTCCTCCGTGCACCTACCGGCCGGCGGCGTAGCCCTGCATGCCGCGCGGATTGGCGGCGGCGCGGCGGCGCGGCCCCACCTTCGAGGCGGCCGTGAGGCGGCCCTCCGACCACTCCGGTTCGACCTCGACGAGATGCCCGCGCCGGGCCAGTTCGTCGCGTGCTGCCTTCGGGACTCGACTCTCGATCTGCAGCGCGCCGGGGCGTGCGGTGCGCGGCCAGAACGAAATCGGGAAATGCTCGGAATGCCAGGCCGGTGCGTCGATGGCCTCCTGCAGGTTCATGCCGGCGTGGACGTGGCGCAGGAAGAATTGCGTCGTCCATTGGTCCTGCTGGTCGCCGCCGGGCGAACCCCAGGCCAGATAAGCCTCGCCGTCGCGCAGCGCCAAGGTCGGTGACAGCGTGGTGCGCGGCCGCTTGCCCGGCTCGAGCGAGGCCGGATGGCCTTCTTCCAGCCAGAACATCTGCGCACGGGTGCCAAGGCAGAAGCCGAGTTCGGGGATCACAGGCGAGGACTGCAGCCAGCCGCCCGAGGGCGTCGCGCTGACCATGTTGCCGGCCCTGTCGACGATATCGAAATGCACGGTGTCGCCGACAACCTCGCCCATGCGGCCGACCGTCGGTTCGCCCGCGCCCATGCCGGCGACGAGCTTGGCGCCTTGCTTGAGGGTGACCACCGCGCCGAAGCCTTCGACCGAGCCGGGCCGCAATTCCAGCGAAGCCTTGTCGGATACGAGCTTGCGGCGTTCGGCGTTGTAGGTTTCCGACAGCAGCGTCTCGAACGGCACTTTGACGAACTTCGGGTCGCCGTAGAACTTCTCGCGGTCAGCGTAAGCGAGCTTCGAGCACTCCACCACGAGATGGATGAAGTCCGCGCCGACCACATCGGCGCCATCCAGATTGAACCCCTTGAGCAGCGCGAGCTGCTGCAGCATCACCGGGCCCTGGCTCCACGGCGCTTTGCAGACGGTGTAGCGCCCGTAATCGTACGTCAGGGGCGTTTCGACCGTCGCTTGCCAATTTGCCATGTCCTGTCCGGTCAGCACGCCCTTGTGCGGATGGCCGCTGACGTCCATCACCGCCTGCGTACGGCAGAAGCGGTCGATGGCTTCGGCGATGAAGCCCTGCGACCAGGTTTTGCGCGCCTTCTCGACCTGGGTGACGCGGTCGCCGCCGGCGCTCTCGGCCTCCTTGACGACGCGCGTATAGGTCGCGGCCAGTGTCGGGTTGGCGAACAGCGTGCCGGTCTCCGGCACCTTGCCGCCCGGCAGATAGACCGCCGCCGAGGTTGGCCAGTGTTCCTTGAACAGCGACTCGACCGTCTGAATGGTGGCGTTGGCGCGCTCGACCAGCGGATGGCCATGCAGCGCGTAAGAGATCGCCGGCGCGAGCACATCGGCCGGTTTCATCGTGCCGTAGTCGCGCAGCATCGACATCCAGGTGTCGAACGTGCCGGGGATACAGGCCGCGAGCAGCCCGGTGCCGGGCACCATATCGAGCCCCTCGCTCTTGTAATGCGCGATGGTGGCGCCGGCGGGGGCGGGGCCCTGGCCGCACAGCAGCTCGGGTTTGCCCTTGCGCACGTCATGGATCAGCACCGGGACATCGCCGCCGGGCCAGTTCAGATGCGGCTCGACCACCTGCAGCGTGAAGGCGGTGGCGGCCGCGGCGTCGAAGGCGTTGCCGCCGCGCTCCAGGATGCCCATGCCGACGGCGGTGGCGATCCAGTGGGTCGAGGTCACGACGCCGAACGTGCCCTCGATCTCGGGGCGCGTGGTGAACGGATTGGGGTTGATATTGCCTGCCATGACGAACGGTTCCTTGCGAGCGGCCCTTATAGCACGGCGTGGGGTGCTAAGAAGCTGCTCTTGCGGCATGCCCCGAGCAAGAGCCTTGCGCGATTGCTTAGATGCCGAAGTATAATGGCGGGCGGAGGTGTTCGTTGCTGGGCCAGACCGGGGCACAAAGGCTGCGCCAATGGATCGGCCGCGCCGCGGCGAGCGATCCCGACAAGGCGTTCATCGTTTCGGCCGATGACGGCCGGACCATCAGCTATGGCCAGTTGCGCGATCTGACGCGCCGCATGGCGGGTTATCTGCGCGGTCGCGGCATCGGCGCCAACGATCGTATCGCACTCCTGTCAGGCAATTCCATCGAACACCTGGCAACGTATTTCGGCGTGATGGCCTATGGCGCGACGGTTTGCACCGTGCACGTCGAGATGAACCGCAACCAGCTCGACAACATCATTCCGTTGCTCAAGCCTCGCCTCATCCTCTGCGAGGAGGGGCTCGGCCTCGACGACATTCTCGCGGCAGCCGAAGCGCCATGCCTGCCTCTCGGCGCATGGGACAGCCGGCGCGGCGATGGCTTCTTCGCGCAGGTGAATCGTTGCGACCCGGCCGATGCCGCGGTCCCGGCGCAGGACGACGACCGCGCGGTCATATTGTTTACGTCGGGAACGAGTGCACGGCCGAAGGGCGTGGTGCTGAGCTACCGCGAACTTCTGTCCAATGCCGGCCCGACGGTGGACGGCTTCGGCCTCACGGCGCAGGACCGAATCTACGATTTCCGTTCGTTCAACTGGTGCTCGGCGCAGACGTTCAGCGCCATGCCGACGCTGGCGCGCGGCGCGACATTGATTCTTGGGCGCAAGTTTTCGCGCAGCCGTTTCTTCGAGCATATCCGCCGCCACCGCGCGACCGTGGCCGCGGGCAACCCGACGACCATCGGCATCCTGCTCAACGGCGATACGCCGCTCGACGCGCCCGACCTGCCCACGCTGCGCTTCATGACCTCAAGCTCCGCGCCGCTCCTGGTCGAAGAGTGGCGGCGCTTCGAGGAGCATTTCGGTATTCGCGTGGCGCAAGGTTATGGCTGCAGCGAGATCGGCTGGATCGCGGCGCAGCCGGGCGAGCGGCGGCGTCTCGGCACGGTCGGGCGGCCGCATGGCTATCACCGACTGACGATTGTGGATGGCGAAGGGCATTCGTTGAAGGCCGGCGAGGCCGGCGCGGTCGAACTCGGCGGATTGGACGACAATCCCTATCGCACCCTCGGCGACGACGGCGCGATCCGCGTCGATTGCCGCGGCCGGATGAAGACCGGCGATCTCGGCTTTCTCGATGACGATGGCTATCTGCATCTCACCGGGCGGGCGAAAGATCTCATCATCCGCGGTGGCGTGAACATTTCGCCGGTTGAGATCGACACCGTGCTGATGCGCCAGCCCGAGGTGGTCGAGGTCGCGACCGTCGGCGTGCCGGAATCTTGAGCCGTTGCGCCGCCTCGCTACCTGCGTTCAAAGCGCCGAAGCGGATCGTCTTGAGCGGGGAATTGCCGAAGACGGAACGCGGCAAGCTCGATCGCAAGGCGCTGGTGGAGCGCTGGCGCCGGGAGGCGGAAGGCTGATGCGGGAAGCGCGTGTCAGCCATGGATCAACTGCGCCAGCGCCCGGCTCAGCTCGTGCATCTGGTAGGGCTTCCGGAGAATGGAAAAATCGGAGCTCACGTTGCGGGCGGCTTCGCTGTAGCCCGTCGCCAGCAGGATCGGCAGCGAGGGGTATTTCTGCTTGATCAAGCGCGCCAGCCCGAGCCCGTCGAGGCGGCCTGGCATGACGATATCGCTGAACACCAGGTCCACCCCGTTCTTTTCGATTTCCTCCAGCGCGGTCTCGGCGTTGGGGGCCCATCGGACGGAATAGCCGAGCTGTTCGAGAAGCCCGGCGCTGGCGCTTGCAACATCGGGGTTGTCTTCAACCAGCAGCACCGTGCCGGTTCGCGCTCGCGCCGCGTCGACCGCGCCGGCGGCAGTGCCCGACGAACCGTCGGATGCGCGCGGAAGGTATATCGTGAACGTCGTGCCTTGTCCGAGCGTGCTGTCGATCCTGATCGTGCCTCCCGCCTGATGCGCGAAGCCGTGCACCTGCGAAAGTCCGAGGCCCGTTCCTTTGCCTACCGGCTTGGTCGTGAAGAACGGATCGAACACGTGGTCGACGACATCGGCCGGAATACCGACGCCGGTGTCTTTAACGGTGATGGCGACGTAATCGCCGGAGGGAATACTGTCTCCCTCTTGAATTGCGACGTTCTTGGCGCTGAGCGTCACCAGGCCGCCGTCCGGCATGGCATCGCGCGCATTGATGACGAGATTGACGAGCGCGATTTCGAACTCGCTGACATCGACGGTCACCGGCCACACGTCCAGGGTGAAATCGAACACCATCCCAATGCTGCCGCCGAGTCCACTTGCCAGAACTTCGCGGATCGAGTCGGCGTGGTGACGGACATTGATCGTTTCGGGATTGACGCGCTGGCGTCGTGAAAACGTCAGCAACTGGCGCGTCAGGGCGGCCCCTCGTTGGGCTGCAACTTCGATCGCGTGCGCGGCGCGTGCCGCCTTTGGGTCGTTTGCGGCGATTTTCTTCAAGCGGTGAATGTGACCGGTCACCACCATGAGAAGATTGTTGAAATCGTGCGCGACACCGCCGGTGAGTTGGCCGAGCGCATCCATCTTTTGCGACTCGGCCAGTTGCTTCTGCACTTTTTCGAGGTTTGTCTGCGCGTTGCGGCGCTCGGTGATATCGCGGGTGATTTTCGCAAACCCAATCAGCGATCCGTCTTCGTCACGGATGGCGTCAATAAGGACACTGGCCCAGAAAAAGGAGCCGTCCTTGCGGACGCGCCAGCCCTCTTCTTCGTAGCGGCCGGTTTCCCTTGCGATGGACAGCGCCCTTGCCGGGCGGCCGGCGGCCCGATCGGAGTCGGTGTAAAAGCGCGAGAAGTGCTGCCCGATGATTTCACCCGGCGCATAGCCTTTGATTCGCTGGCCGCCGGCGTTCCAGCTCGATACGTAGCCGTTGGGGTCGAGCATAAAGAGCGCGTAGTCGGTTACGCCGCTCACCAGCAAACGGAAATGCCGCTCGCTGTCTTGCAGCGCGCTGTGGGCCTTCTGCCGCTCCGTGATGTCGCGGATGATCTGGGCGAAGCCGATCAGGTTGCCGTCTTCGTAAATGGCGTTGATGACGATGGTGGCGAGGAAGCGCGTTCCATCCTTGCGGACCTGCCAGCCTTCGGTTGCGACCTTTCCGTTGGACCTTGCCGTTTCGAGGAACTGGGCCGGCATGCCGGCCTTGCGGTCTTCCGGCGTGAAAAACCGGCTGAAGGAACAGCCGACAATTTCGGTGGCACTATAGCCGATGATACGCTCGGCGCCGGCATTCCAATTGGTCACGGTCCCGTCGGGATCGACCATGTAGATGGCATAGTCGGTCACCCCTTCGACCAGCAGCCGGAACCGCCGTTCGCTTTCAAAGAGTTGTTTTGACGCTGAATCCGCGGTCTTTTCGAGCTTGGCCCGCTTTGCTCTCATTAAGAACGACCCTTGCCCGGTTCACTCCCAACTCGTCCTGTTGGGAAAGGTTCCGGCAAGCTCGTCGGACATCGGTAAGGTTCGGGCGGCCGGCCAGGCGTTCCTGCAGAATTTGCACCTGCAGGATTTGCACTTGCGGGATTTGCACCTGGCAGATTTGTAATGGGAAATGCATCGGGATCGAACGGCGGCCGTCCTGAAGCGGGGCAGATAAAAAGGCAACGCCGGCCTCAAGGCAAAGCTTGAAGCCGGCGTTGTGATTTGGAAATCGTCCGCGGACGACCGGCGTCAGCGCCCCGTGCGCGCCAGTGAATTTACCCAGCCGACCATGCGCGCCTTGGCGTTCTCGATATCCTTTTTGGTGAAGAAGTCCTCCGGCTTCACCTTGTCGACCGGATACACCGGGCGCAGGAAGTCGCTCTCGTAGCCGAACGGCACGGTGGCGTCGATGCCAAGCCCGCCCTCGAACCGGGTGTTGGACGCCGTCCACTGCTGGCCGCCCGCGGTCATGCGCTCCGCCGGCATGAAGGTCTGGCCGCGGCCGCCGGGGATCGGGTTGAGGATGTCGGTCTGCGGATTGACGCGCGTGGTCAGCGCCCACATCACGTCGTCCATCGAGTAAGGATCGACGTCCTCGCTCACCGCGATGGCGAGCCGCATGCCCTGCGAGCATGACAGCGCTGCGCCGAGGAAGTTGCGCTGCCAGCCTTCATCGATCTGGTGGCGCTTCTTCACCTGGATGATGCAGCCGCCCCAGTCGGTCATCGAATAGGGGATTACAACGTCCTGGACGATGCCGGGCTGCAAACGGTTGCACAGTTCGAAGATGGTCGCCTCGCGCACCGTGGTGTCGATGTTGTGGTCGTCGAGCATGTGGACGCCGAGCGCGAACACAATCGGCTTGCTCGCGGGCTTGCGCATCGTCACCGCGGTGACGTGGAAGGTCGGCGCCTTGTAGGACTTGCCCATGTAGCCCGCCCACTCGGGATGGAAGTGGTGGCGGCCCTGCACGCCGGAATCCTCCGCCTCCTTGGTCTCGAAACGGCGGTCCTTCGGATTGACGTAGCCTTCAAGCACGATCTCGGCGTCGGCGAGCGCCATCGCATCGACGGTGCGCGCCTTGACGAGGCGGACGGGCGAGCCCTGCACCGCGCCGGCGATGCCGATCTCGTCGCAGCCCTGTGGCATGATGGCGTAGCCGAAGGCCGCGCCTGCCAGCAATGTACAGACTGGCGGCACGCCGAAGCACATGGTGATCGGCACCGGCTGGTCTTCCTTGTAGTACTTGTTGACCACCTGCCACATGTGCGAGCCGGGCGAGATCTGGAACGTGCCGACATTGCCCCAGCGGAAATTCATCCTGTTGTAGCCGAGGTCGGAGCCGCCATCGAACTGCTCGCCCGTGACGCAGCGGATGCCCGAGCCGACCGTCAGTTCCGGTTCATAGGTCGTGTGCCGGATCGGCACCATGTATTCGTTGACGTCCTTCGGGTTCTCGATCACCACCTCCTGGCACGGCGCGTCGGCTTGCGCGATCTCGACTGGCTTAAGGGGGTGCGAGAGCGCATGCGCGAGCTTGCGCGTGCGGTCGGCATCGTCGCTCCAACCGAACATCTTGTTGATGACGTTCATGTCGCCGAACAGGTTGGTGAGCAGGCGGTGGTTCGGCTTGCCCTTCACATTGTTGAACAGGATGGGGCATGCGCCATCGAGGTGCTTCTGCAGGCCGGTGAGTTGAAGATCGGGGTCGACGGTCTTGTCGGTCTCGATCAGGTCACCCTGCGCCTTGAGCCACTCGAGTGTGTCGCGCAGGCTGGTGGGGCGCTCCACCACGTTCATCTTGTCGTTGCGGACGGCCTTTTGCATTGCGTGACGCTCCTCTGAATCGAACGGTTATGGATCGCAACGGCGTGGATCGGTCCGGTCCGGCTTGGCCGCCACGCGGGATGGCGCCTGAAACCGGATGGCATTGCATAGCTTTCTAAGTATTATTGGCATGGGCTCGTGGCTGTCAACGCGGGCCGGGAGCCACAATCGCATGACAATGCGGCGAAAAGCGAACGGCATGGATCGCGGGCGGTATGGCCGGGAGACCGATTTTTCGCTCGGCGGAAGCGTCGGCTATCTTGTGCGCGACGCCAACCGCGCGTTCCAGCGCCTTCTGGAAAAGCGAGTCGCACCGCACGGCGTCACCCGCGGCCAGTGGTATTTCCTCCGCGCTCTGTGGGTCGAAGACGGTCTGTCGCAG
>JAFKKQ010000550.1 GCA_017304505.1 Hyphomicrobiales bacterium
CGATATTCCGGTGGCTCAGGTATTCGAGCACGACCGGCAGGTAGTCGGGCAGTTCGCGGGCGGACAGCTCGAACCCCGCTGCGGCATAAAGCTGCTTCAGCTCGACCATCGCCTCGCCGCGGTCGCGGCTGTCGCCGTGCAAATGCTCGAAAAGATGCAGCGAGAGCGCGTGACCGCGGTCGAACAGGTCGGTGTAGCGCTCCTCGACGGTCAGGAGATCGCCGCGGCCGATCTCCTCGATCAGGTCGAGCAGGCCTTGGCGCTCGCGCGCCGCCACCAGCGGCGAAGCCTTGATGACCTCGGCGATCTCCGGCAACGCCTGGCGCATGTCCTCGGCCGGATAGGAGAGGAGGGCGCTGAACACCTTGAACACCAGCATGGCAATCCCTCACGTATCCAGCGGCCGCATCGGCGTGAGCTTGCGGCGGCCCATCTTGCCGCCGAACAGCGTCGAATGTGGCGGCCCGAAGTCGCAGCCGTTGCCGAAGCTGAAGCCGCAGGACCCCTTCAGCCCATAGGCGTCTTCCGCCTGCTCGCGGTGGCTGGTCGGAATCACGAAGCGGTCTTCGTAGTTGGCGATGGCGAGGTAGCGGTGCATGTCCTCGACCTGCGCGACCGTCAGTCCCGCTTGGGTGAGAACGGCTTGGCCGTCGCCTTCGCCGACGTCGCACCGGGCGCAGGCTCACCCGCCCGTTGAAAGGGAGATCGCCATGCTCTCCAACACCTACGTGAACGCGCTCCTGTTCGGCGTGTATCCGTATATCTGCCTCGTGGTGCTGCTGATCGGCAGCCTGATCCGCTTCGATCGCGAACCTTACACGTGGAAGAGCGATTCCTCGCAGATGCTGCGCAAGCGCGAACTGCGGCTGGGGTCTAACCTGTTCCACTATGGCGTGATCGTCGTGACCCTCGGGCACTTCGCCGGCTTCCTGGCGCCACACTGGATGGTGAGCTGGGCGCTCACCCCCGTCATGCACCAGCTTCTCGCGATGGTCGTCGGCGGCATTGCCGGGCTTATCGCCATCGCCGGGCTCAGCATCCTGCTGCACCGGCGGCTTTTGGACCCGCGCATCCGGCTGAACAGTCGGAAA
>JAFKKQ010000371.1 GCA_017304505.1 Hyphomicrobiales bacterium
CCAGGGCATAGGTCGAGCTTCCGACCGGGGACATGCCGATCTTCTTGCCCTTGAAATCTTGGATCGACTTGATCGGCGATCCTTCCGGGGCGACGAATGTCGCTTCCGCGATCTGGGTGGCGAGCACGACTTCGACCGGCGCGCCTTGGATCGCAAGAGTGAAGGCGCCCGCCGCGGGCGCGGCGAAGCCGACGTCGATGGAGTGGGTGATCAGCGCCTTGGTCGGCCCGTTGACATCGGCAAAGCGGATCCACTCAGGCTGCAAGCCTTGCTTCTCGACGAACTTGCCGAGTTCAAGAACGGCTCCGAAACCGACGCTGAAGCCGCTGGTCCAATAGCCGATCCTGATTTTCTGCTGCGCCTGCGCCGCCGGAATGCTTGCGGCAAGGGCGAGGGCGGTTGTGGCGGCAAGCCAGACTCTGCGGGTGATCATGATACGGTCTCCTCTTGATTGTTGGCTTCCAGCGTGGCGCGAAGCTCTGCCGTCAGGGCAACGGTTTGTGGGGTGCCGACGCGCGGCTGGTCGAATGTCACATCGACCTGGCGCTGCACGCGCCCGGGTCGGGGTGAAAGCACGATGATCCGGTCGGCCAGCACCACGGCTTCCTCGACGTCGTGGGTGACGAACAGGATCGAAACGTGGCGCAGCTTTTGGACGCGCAGCAATTCACGATGCATGCTGCCGCGTGTTTGCGCGTCGAGGCGCGAAAACGGCTCGTCCATCAGCAGGACGTCCGGCTCGTCGACCAGGCTGCGCGCCAGCGCTACGCGGCTGCGCATGCCGCCGGACAGTTGATGCGGATAGCTCTCGGCAAAGGCCGCCAGCCCGACGAGTCCAAGCGCGGCGTGCGCGCGCTTCTTGCGCTCGGCTGCGGGCATGGAATTTGTTTCGAGCGCCAGCGCGACGTTTCTCCATGCAACGCGCCAGGGTAGCAGCCTATCGTCCTGGAACATGTAGCCGACGCGATGCCAGTCGACGGCTTCGCGGGTATCGCGGCCCAGCACGCGGACGCTGCCTTCGTCGGGCGTGATCAGCCCCGCGGCAAGATTGAGCAACGTGCTTTTGCCGGCGCCGGACCGGCCCAGGATCGCGACGATCTCTCCGCGCGGGATAGCAAAGCTGACGTCGCGCAGGACCTCCAGCGGACGGCCTTCGGTTGAGGAAAAGTACTTGGTGATGTGGTCGAATGCGATGACAGGCTCGGCCACCGTGCTGGGCTGCGCGGCGCGGCGCTCGGTCGAAGCGTCGGGAGAGGATGTCGAATAGGACATGGTCGCGGTTGCTCAAAAGGCTGATGTAGCACGCTTCCTGCCGATTGCAGCCTGCGGCACGTTCGCAGGTGCAGTAATTTGGCATCTTTTGATGAATTGAGAAGATGTTAGGCGACGATGACTGGATTGGTGGAACGTTTCACGTGCGACCGTTGGTATTGGGGAGAAATCATTCTCGCCGCTCGTATGTCCGGGCGTCCGGTTCGAAATCTTTACGGCGGTTGCTCAAAAAAATGCTGCGCCGGCGAGGACCGGCGCAGCGATTTGCAGCCTGACGGAGAAATTGGTTCAGGCAAGCCCGCTACTGTTTGAATCCCAACTTCTTGACGATCGGCACCCAGCGCGCGCGCTCGCTTTCGACTTCCTTCTGTGCGGCCTCGGGCCCGGAGTCGAGTACCGGCTCGAAACCGGAGCGGATGATGATCTTTTGCGTTGCCGGATCGGCCATCGCAAGACGGGTTGCCTCGCCGATCTGCTTGATGATGTTTTTGGGAACGGCGGCCGGCGCAAACAGGCCGTTGAAGTTTGCGGCTATCATGCCGGGCAGACCTGCTTCGGCCGAGGTCGGAATGTCCGGTGCGGCCTGCAGGCGCTTCTCCGCGTTTACACACAGGATGCGGACCTTTCCGGTGCGATGAAATTGCAGCAGCGGGCCGCCGACGTTCGGCGTCATCATCGGAATGTGGCCGCTGGCGAGATCGGCAACGCCGGGCGCCGCACCCTTGTATGGGATGTGTGTGATCGTCGGTACGCCGATCAATTCCTTGAACAGTTCACCGGCGAGATTGGTGATCGTGCCGGCGCCGGCCGAGCCATAGGACAGCTTGGTCGGGTTGGCCTTGGCGTAGGCGATCAGCTCCTTGAGCGTGTGTACGGGCACCGACTCGTGGACGACAATCGAGGTTGGCGAAATCGCCATGATGTAAACGGCGACGAAGTCCTTGGCCGGATCGTAAGGGGGCTTGTGCGCGATCGCGGGGATGAGCACTTGCGTGCTGGTGTTGCCGAACAGGAATGTCTCACCGTCCGGCTCGGCGCGCGCCACCTCGGCCGCCCCGATCAGGCCGCCGCCGCCGCCCTTGTTCTCGACCACGACGGTGCCGAATTTCGGCTTCATCTGCTCCGCCCAGAGCCTGCCGACGACGTCGGTGGCACCGCCCGGCGAAAACGGAACGATCAGCTTGATCGGCCGTTCCGGATAGGCGGCGAGGGCTGGAATGGGGAGTGCCAGGGCTGAAAATGCCGCCATTCCGCTCTTGAGCAAGTCGCGTCGATTCATAGGGTCTCTCTTGTTGTGGCTATAGATTAAATCGTCCACATGGTAACAGAGCCGCCGGAAAAACAAACGCGACTTGATGGAGCAGGATGGTGATTGAGGGCGAGTTGAAACCGTCGGCGGATCGTCAATTGCCGACGGGCGGCGAGATTTTCCTCGATCATGTCGGCCATTTTTGCCGTAGTGCGGAGGCCGCGGGCGAGGCGTTGGCCCGGGCCGGTTTCGCTCCGACGCCGGTGTCGGTGCAGGTCAACCCCGATGGTACGCCGACCGGAACCGGCAACGTCACCGCTATGTTGCGCGGCGGTTATATCGAGGCGCTGTTCAAGACGGCCGATACGCCGCTCGGACAGGAATTCGATCTCGCGATGTCGAGCCATTCCGGCGTTCATCTCGCCGCCTTCTCGATTGCGGATGCGGCCGCCTGGCATCGCCGCCTGAGCGAGGCGGGATTTCCCATGAGACAGCTGGTGAATTTCCAGCGGCCGGTGGACACGGCGGCCGGGCCGGATGTCGCCGCGTTTACAGTGGTGCGGCTGGAACGCGGCGCGATGGCAGAGGGCCGCATCCAGATGCTGACCCATCGCACCGAAAGCACAGTCTGGCAGCCGCGCTGGCTGTCCCACCCCAACGGGGCAGTGGCCTTGGTCGATCTGGCGGTGGCCTGCGCCGACGTGGACGAGGCCGCTGGGCGTTTCGAGCGCTTTGCCGGCCGCAAGGCAACGGTGACGAGGCACGGTCAGGAGATCGTGCTGGATCGCGGTCGTGTGCAACTGATGACAAGAGACGCATTCGCGGCGCTGCTGCCGGAGATCGCAATTCCGGGCCTGCCATTCATGGGTGCCTATGCGGTGAGGGTGCGGTCACTGGCCGGCGCGCAGGGCCTGCTGCAGAAGGCCGGCATGGCCATGCGGCGCGCCGGCGCATCGCTTGTCGTGCCGTTTCCGCCGGAGCTCGGCGTCGGCGCCTGGCTGTTTGTCGAGAGGGATGCGGACCTGCCTTGGCGGGCCTGAACAGGGCCGGCCGGTCGCGTCACTCAAGAGCCATGCTTGTGATGATGATGGCCGTGAGCATGGCTATGACCATGTTCGTGGCCGTGAGCATGGTCGTGGTCATGATCGTGATGATGCAGATGCGCCTGGCCGCGCGGCAGGCGCGGGTCTTCGCTGAACACCAATGACTTGATGGTCACGGGTACGGTCATCGACGGCAGGCGGATGCGGCCGAGATCGATGTAGTCGAAATCCCACAGCACGACGCCGTCGATGCACAGGATTTCGCCTTGCACGTCCAGTTCTTCCCGCAGGATCGCACCGAGCGTCTGCGCGATGTCGCCGTCCAGCATGATGTAGAGCGGCTTCTTCTGCGCGATGGTGATCGCCATGCCGCGCGCGATGCCTTGCGCGAAGGCGAAGATGCGCTCATGCGACGGCGCGCCGAGCCAGCGCAGCGCCAGTGCTACGTCGGCTTCGCCTTCGGTGAGGTCGAACGATGTGAAGTGGCCGCGGATCGCCGCGGCGAGCTGATCGGGGTCGATGACCTCTTCGCAGACATAAGGGGGCTGCAGCACTTGCAGATTGCGCCGCGGCAGCAATGTGCCGGGATTGGTGATGGTGCTGGTATTGCCCGAGAGTTGGACGCTGTATTCCGAGGCGCCGAGCGCGGTGGCGCGGATGCATTCGCCGGCCGGCAGCAGCGGCCAGGGCAGGGCGCCGGCATCGAGACGCTTACGCAAGGCTCGCCCAAGCCGCCGTCCCATGTCGCCGAAGTCGCGATCCTCGCGGCCGTAGACATATTCGCCGACGCCGCCGGAAAACATCACGCCGTCGATCTGGCCGATCTCGGCGATCGGCTCGGTGAGATAGAGCGCTTTGAGCGGAGCAGGCAGCGGGCGCATGCGGATCGTGGCAATCAGCGCGTCGGCCATGTATTCCGCGACCTTGTCGAGAGAGGTCGGATCGACGTTGTCGCCCTTGCTCCAGCGGAAGCCGGCCTGTGCGGCATGGTGCTGGCCGGCGGGATCGAGCCGGATGATGCGTCCGGCATCGTCGACCACCTGGAGCCGGCCGCCGATATGGATCGCGGCCGTCGCGATCACGCGGCCCTTGTCCGCCAGCGCCAGCTTGGTGGTGCCGCCGCCGATGTCGATGTTAAGGATGCGCTGGCCTTGGTCGGAGGAGACGCGCGCGGCGCCCGAGCCGTAGCCGGCCAGCATGGCTTCCATGTGGTGACCGGCGGTGGCGGTGACGAAATCGCCGCCTTGCTCGGCCAGCAATGCGGCAATCGCTTGGGCATTGTCGCGGCGGAGCGCTTCGCCGGTAAGGATCACCACGCCGGTGTCGATGTCCTTGGCTTCGAGGGACGCGGTCTTGTAGGCGTCATGAATGATGGTGCGCAGCTTCGCGTCGTCGATGCGCTCCTCACTCTGGTACGGCGTGAGCGAGACCGGCGAACGGAACAGCGTCTCGCGCCCGACCACGTAGTAGCGGCTTGTCAGATCCTCGCTGAGCCGGCGCAGATGCACCTTGGAGAAGATGACCTGCGTACCGGCCGAGCCGATGTCGATGCCGACGCTGACCAGCGTGACGTTGTCGGCAATCCACAGCGGATTATCCTCGATCGGTCCATCGATGAAATCGTCGTGATCGTGGTCGGCGTTGCCGTCATGGACATGGGCAAGGTCCGCGCCCAGCCGGTGATCGGCCAAGGTGTGGCGGTTCGGGGAGGGAGAATCGGCGGGGCCGAGTGTGTCGGATTTTGGATCGGAGGCGGGCATGGCCCAAGGCCATACAGCAAAACGGGCTCCCGAGGGAGCCCGTTGCCGCGTTTGATTTGGAGGGGGTCACCACTTTTGCGCGTTGAACCACGTGTCGACGTCTGCGCGGGCCCGATCCTTGGCGATGCCGTAGCGCTCCTGGAGCTTGCCTTCGAGCTGATCGCGGTGGCCGGCGATCACATCGAGATCGTCGTCCGTCAACTTGCCCCATTTCTCCTTGAATTTGCCTTTAAGCTGTTTCCAATTTCCTTCCACGCGATTCCAGTCCATTGATCATCCTCCATATCCGTCGCTTCGTGATTGCTTAACGGTTGTGGGCGGTGCTTGTTCCGCGACGGCGTGAGGGCCTAATTCCAATTGGAAGCTGGGTTTTCGCGATGGAACCCTTTCCATTCTCGGACCGTTACCGAGGGTTCGGGAGGCTCGCCGTCGAGATGGATTTATCTGAATGCCGCGCGGCTTGTACGAGCTGTGCGGCGTGGTCAGCACGGTTCGATTTCGGTGGAGGATTTGGGAAGAATGACGGAAGTGCCTCCGGTCACGATCAAGCGGCGCCGCATCCTTGTCGTTGAAGACGAGATGCTCATCGGCATGTTGCTTGAAGACATGCTGGTTGATCTCGGCCATGAAGTGGCCGCCGTCGTTCCGCGCCTCAAAGATGCGCTGACCGCTGTGCAGAGCGAAAGGTTCGATCTCGCGATCCTCGACGTTCATTTGCACGGGGAAAGCGCCTACCCTGTGGCGGATGCGTTGATCGCCAAGAGCGTCCCGTTCGTCTTCGCCACGGGTTACGGTGAGCGCGGTTTGCCCGAAACTTATCGCGGGCGGCCGGTGCTGCAGAAGCCGTTTGCCAGAGTCGATCTTGAGCGCGTGCTGAACGACGTGGCTTAGAGCATGATCCCGAAAAGTGGGAACCGATTTTCGGATAAGATCATGCTCTATCGAAAAGAGAAGTGGCGAGTCTGATCAACGCAGTTGAATCGGACGTGAGGTGTGTTTCGACCGCTCATGCCGCGCGGCGACGGGGCTTGGCCTTCGGCCGCTCGATCGCTGGCAGGCTCTGCTTGATCCGGCCGATCTCGTGCCACGGATCGCGACGCAGGCGGGCGAGCCGCTTCGGCAGATTTTCCAGTGTGAAGGCGTTCGGGGCCTTCTCCGATCCCAGTTCATCCCAGGTGAGGGGGACGGCCACCGTTGCGCCCGGCCGGGCGCGGGTTGAATACGGCGCGATGGCAGTGGCCTCGCGGCTGTTGCGCAGATAGTCGACGAAGATGCGGTTCTTCCGCGCCGCTTTCTTGACGGTTGCGGTGAAGCGGTCCGGATGCTCGGCGGCCATCTGGTCGGCAATATTGCGGCAGAAGTCTTTCGCCTCGTCCCAAGA
>JAFKKQ010000372.1 GCA_017304505.1 Hyphomicrobiales bacterium
GTGGTCTTGAACGTGGTCTTGCGGATGTAGTCGGCGAGCTTGCCGTCGTCGAGCGACTTGGTGGCGTTCACCGCGTCGCCCAGCACCTGCAGGTAGGCATAGGCCCACACCGGCATGTAATAACCGAGCGGATCGACACCCTCGGCTGCGGCGCGCGCCTGGTACTTCTTGAGCAATTCCATCGAGCCCGGGAACTGCATCGTCTTGACCGGCAGCCACGTTTCGAAGTTCACCAAGCCGTTCAGCATCGGGCCAAGCTGGGTCTTGAACACGGTGGCCTGCAGGCCGACCATCGCGCCGCCCCACATCTTCGGCTTGAAGCCGATCTCGTTCATCGCCTTGACCATGCCGACCGAGTCGAGCGGATAGGAGCAGACGACAAACAGGTCCGGATTGGTCGCCTGCACCGCGCGCACGATCGGAGCGAAATCCGTGGTTGCCGGCGGATAGCGCCGCTCGTAGACGATCTTGAAGCCGGCCGCCTTGGAGTTCTCGACCGCGCCCTCGCAGGCGTTGCGGCCGAATTCCGCGTCGGCCATCGCGATGGCGATGGTCTTCGGCTTCGGATTCTGCGCTTCCGCCACCTTGAAGAAGCCGCGGGTGAACGCCGGCTTCGGCGTCGGCCCGTTCGGGATCATCGAGAAATAGCGATCGTACTTGAACTCATCGTTGATGCCGGTGCCGAACAGGCTGATGAACACCTTCTTCTTCGACATCGCGATCGGCATCGCCGGCGCGATCTGGCCGGAAGCATAGCCCGACACGATCAGGTCAACTTTGTCGACGTCGAGCAGCTTGGTGTAGATGCCCGGAACCGTGGACGGGTTGCTCTGATCGTCGAAGTAGACGAGCTTCACCGGGCGGCCCAGCAGCCCGCCCTTGGCGTTGGTGTCTTCTTCCCAGATCTTCATCGCCAGCAGCGACGACTTGCCGTTGGCCGACAGCGGGCCGGTCAGCGACATGCCGAACCCGATCTTGATCGGCTCGCCGCCTTGCGCCGCCGCGACGCCAACCGCCGCGAGCGAAAGCACCGCGGCGGATACGACGGAGCGCACCGCGCGCCGCAATGTGAGACTTCGACTCATGCCATCCTCCCTGTGAAACCACGAGTTCTGGCGGTTCTCACGAACCCCATATTTCATCGGCAAGCTCGACCACCATCCGCAGCTTGGCCCATTGCTCTTCTTCCGCGATGATATTGCCTTCTTCGCTGGAAGCGAAGCCGCCTTGCGGCGACACGCAGAGTTGATCGAGCGGCACAAATCGCGCCGCCTGCTCGATGCGACGCTTGATCGCATCCTTGGATTCGAGCGCGCCGGTCTTGGTCGTCACCAGGCCCAGCACCACCGTCTTGCCCTTGGGCACGAAACGCAGCGGCTCGAATCCGCCGGCCCGCTCGCTGTCGAATTCCATGAAATAGCCGTGAACATTGATGGCGTTGAACAAAAGCTCGGCCACCGGCTCGTAGCCACCCGACGCGATGAAGGTGGAACGGAAGTTCCCACGGCACAGATGCATGGTGATCGTCATGTCGGCAGGGATGCCGGACACCGCCGCGTTGACCATGCCGGCATAGGCGGCAGGCAGCGCAGCGGGATCCTCGCCACGGTCGCGCACCTGCTGGATCAACTTCGGATCGCACAGGTAGGTCAGGTTGACCTCGTCGAGTTGCAGATAGCGGCAACCGGCGTCGGCAAATCCATGCACCGCCTTGCGATAGGTCTCGCCAAGGTCGCGATAGAAGTCACCCATGTCAGGATAGACCGAAGCCGGCACGGCCTCTCGCCCGTCGCGGAAATGCACCGCGGACGGCGACGGGATCGTCATCTTCGGCGTCTGTCCGGTGTGCGCCTTCAGGAACTTGAAGTGCTCGATCATCGGATGGCCGTCGAAATCGCCGAGCCGGCGCGCCACGCGCGTCAGCACCTGCTGCGGCTGAACGCCGCCCTGGAATGTGACCTTGCGCTGGTGGGGAACCGTTTCGATGCCCGGCAACGCTGACACAAAGTCGGTCTGCCAGGATTTGCGACGGTTCTCGCCATCGGTGATGGACCGCAGCCCGACCGCCTCCTGCTTGCGGATCAAGGCTTCGATCTCGCGATCCTCGATGGCGCGCAATTGCTCCGGCGTGATCTCGCCGCGCTGGCGCTTGGCGCGCGCCTCCTTCAAAGCGGCCGAGCGCAGCAGGCTGCCGACCTGATCGGCGCGAAAGGGCGGCTTGGTCCGTGGCATCGGTTTGTTTCCGCCGTCTCCCTGCACCGTCAGCCCCATATCTCGTCCGCCAGTTCCACGATCGTCCGCAGCTTGGCCCACTGCTCGTCCTCAGCGAGAATGTTGCCCTCCTCGGTCGAGGCGAAGCCGCATTGCGGTGACAGGCAAAGCTGATCGAGCGGGACGTATTTTGACGCCTCCTCGATCCGGCGCTTCAGATCGTCCTTGGATTCGAGCGTGCCGGACTTCGAGGTGACAAGGCCGAGCACCACCGTCTTGCCCTTAGGCACGAAGCGCAGCGGCTCGAAGCCGCCGGCGCGATCCGAGTCGTACTCCATGAAGTAAGCCTGGATGTTGATCTCGTTGAACAGGATCTCCGCCACCGGCTCATAACCGCCCGACGCCACGAACGTCGACTGGAAATTGCCGCGGCACAGATGCATCGCCGTGGTCATGTCGGCCGGGACGTCGGAGATGGCGGTGTTGAGAAGGTTTGCATAGATGTGCGGCAGCTTGTTCGGATCGTCGCCGCGCTCCGTCACCTGCTGGCGCAGCTTCGGATCGCACAGATAGGTGAAGTTGACCTCGTCGAGCTGGATATAGCGACAGCCGGCGTCGGCAAACGCCCGCACCGCCTTGCGGTAGCTTTGGCCAAGATCGCGATAGAACTCGTCCATGTCCGGATAGATCGACTCCGGCACCGCCGAGCGCCCATAGCGGAAATGCAGCGACGACGGCGACGGGATCGACATTTTCGGCGTCTGGCTCGTGTGCCCCTTCAGGAACTTGAAGTGCTCGATCATCGGATGGCCGGAAAACGCACCGAGCTTGCCGATCACGCGCAGCATCATCGGCCGCGGATTCTTCCCCTGGAATTGGATCTTGCGCTCGCCGAGATAGGCTTCGACGCCATCGAGCTTGCCGAGGAAATCGTAGTTCCAGAACGCACGGCGATATTCGCCGTCGGTGATCGACTTGAGGCCGACGCCCTCTTGCTTCTTGATGAGCGCTTCGATCTCGCGATCCTCGATCGCCTTTAATTGTTCGGCCGTGATCTCGTTCTTCTCGCGCTTGGCGCGCGCCTCCTTCAAGGAGGCCGAGCGCAGCAGGCTGCCGACATGGTCGGCGCGAAATGGTGGCTTAGTACGTTGCATTGGGTTCCCTGTTGTTGGAGCGTCGCCTGTGGCTCCGCCCGTCACCCGCGGGCTTGACCCGCAGGCCGACCTTGCTTCGAAGATGCTGGATCGCCGGGTTCACAGGCGAGCGAAGCGACGCCGTTCTCCGAACGGCTACGCCCGGCGATAATGGCTTGTAACGCGGCTGGAGAGCGGCAGGATCACTGCCCCCAGACCTCTTCCGCGATCTCGACGATCTCGCGCATCTTGGCCCATTGCTGCTCCTCGGTCAGCACATTGCCTTCCTCGGTCGAGGCGAAGCCGCACTGCGGGCTGAGCGCGAGTTGCTCCAGCGGCGCGAACTTCGCCGCTTCTTCGATCCGGCGCTTGACCGTGTCCTTGCTTTCGAGCGTGCCGCTTTTCGAAGTGACGACCCCGACCACGACGATCTTCTTGCCCTTGGGCAGGAAGCGCAGCGGCTCGAAACCACCGGCACGGTCGCTGTCGTATTCGAGGAAATAGCCGTCATAGTTGCACGCCCCGAGCAGGCGCTCCGCCACCGGCTCGTAACCGCCCGAGGCGATCCAGGTCGAGCGGAAGTTGCCGCGGCAGACATGGGTGGTGATGACCATGTCGGCGGGCTTGTCCTTGAGCGACTCGTTGATGACGCGGGTGTAATCGTCGGCCAGTGTCGCGATGTTCATGCCGCGCTCCTTGGCCTTTTTCATCTCGACATCGGAGCACAGATAAGCCCACGCGGTGTCGTCGAACTGCAGGTAGCGGCAGCCGGCGTCATAGAACGCCTTGACCGCCTGCCGATAGGTCTTCGACAGGTCGTCAAAAATCGCGTCGCGATCCGGGTAGGCGCTTTTGGCGACGGCGCCGGGCTCGAGGCGGAAGTGCAGCACGGTCGGGCTCGGGATGCACATCTTCGGCGTCACCTTGGTGTGCGCCTTCACAAACTTGAAGTGCTCCAGCATCGGGTGGCTGCCGAAACCGAGCTTGTCGATCACGCGGATGCTGCGCGGCTTGGTCTGCACGCCCTGGAACTGGATGCCGTGGTCCAGTTCATAAATTTCAACGCCATCGAGCATGCCGAAGAAGTCGAAATGCCACCACGAGCGGCGGTACTCGCCATCGGAGGCAAGCTGCAGCCCGACCTCCTCCTGCTTCTTGATGAGCTTTTCGATCTCGCGGTCTTCGACCGTCTTCAGTTCAGCCGCGCTGATCTGACCCTTTTCGCGCTTCTCGCGCGCCTCCTTGATCGGAGCCGAGCGCAGGAAGCTGCCGACATGGTCGGCACGATACGGCGGCGTGGTTCTTTTCATTGGTTGTCTCCTCGACTTCGAATGTTCCGCGTGTTGCGTGATTGAAGCATCGCACAAGCACACGGGCGTGGTCGAGAATGGCGATGCGGTCAACCCCGCAACCGTCGCAGGCCCGGTGCCGCGGCGCGTGGGCCGCCTCCCAATACGGTCTGAAACGGCTGGAACGGAAACCGGATCAAGTGGCCATTTTCCTGCGATGAAATGCGCCGAAACGCCACGCCGGACGGACCTCATTCGCTTGCCGGAATTCGGCCTTTCGACCTACACTCCCACCCGAGAACGGCCGGCGGCCCACAATCACCTTGAAGGCCGGCGGCCCGATATCACCTTGGGAGGGAGTTCGATGATGAAACGCATTCTTGCGGCATCGGCCGCGCTTGCGATGTCGGCCGCACTGGCCCAGGCGCAAGAGGTCAAGGTCGGCCTGGTCGCCCCGTTCACCGGCATCGGCGCCGAGCTCGGCCAGCAGATCGACCGTGGCGTCGAGCAGTACCTCAAGCTCAACGCCGCCGAGTTCAAGCCCTACACCATCAAGGTCATGAAGCGCGACGACAAGAACCCGTCGGGCGCCGATTCCAAGATCGCGGTGCAGGAACTGCTGACACAGGAAAACGTGCAGGCCATCGCCGGGTGGATCTACTCGCCGAACGCCATCGCCTCGGCTTCGGTTATCACCGCCGGCAAGAAGCTCGGCGTCATCATGAATGCTGGCACCGCGCATATCACCAACATGTCGAAGTACTTCGTGCGAACCTCGTTCAGCATGTGGCACGCCGGCTACGCCCTGGGCGAAGCCGCCGCCAAGCAACTCAAGGCCAAGACCGCAGTCGTCGGCTACAGCGACTTCCCGCCAGGGAAGGACAGCCTGGCGGCGTTCAAGCGGGCCTTCGAGGCGAACGGCGGCAAGGTGATCGATGAAATCCCGATGGGTGGCGCGGGCCAGGTTCCGGACTTCACGCCATTCTTCCAGCGCGCCAAGGACAAGAAACCCGATGTGTTCTTTGTCTTCGTGCCGGCCGGCGATCACGCGCTGGCCGTGGTGAAGACCTACGCCGCGCTTGGCATGCGTGCCGCCGGCATCAAGCTGATCGGGCCGGGCGACATCACCGAAGACATCAAGCTGCAGGCGATGGGCGACGCCGCAATCGGCCTCATCACCATGCACCACTACAACGCCGACCTCGACAACCCCCAGAACAAGAAGCTCGTCGCGTCCTGGCATAAGGATTACGGCCCCGACGCCACGCCGGACTTCGTGGCGGTCGGCGCCTACGACGGCATGGCGGCGATCGCCCATGCGATCGTCGCCACCAAGGGCAAGATGGACGGCGACGCCGCGGTCAAGTCGCTGCTCGGCTGGAAATACAACAGCCCGCGCGGTCCGATCATGGTCGATCCGGAGACCCGCGACATCGTGATGAACGAGTATCTGTCCGAGGTCGTCAAAGGCCCCGACGGCAAGCTGCACCAGAAGAAGATCGGTGAGATCGATCACGTCAAGGACGCCTGCAAGGCCCAAAAGATCGGCCCCTGCGCGCCGAAGTAATCGCCTTGCCGATGCTCTTGCCGCAACGGATGCAGGCCGCCGTCTCCATCATGGAGGCGGCGGCTTTGCGTTCGTCGGCGAGATCGCTCGTCGGCGGCATCGCGTGCGACAAGAGTGACGTCGAGATGATTGGTGCACAGCGGCCGGAAAATATTTAGTATTCCGTCATCAAGCCGGGCGAACCGGCGGGGGAATGTGCAATGAAGCGGGCGGCAGCCGTGGCGCACCGCGCTCATAGGCGGCGGGCACACTCGTGAGTTCCATCGTCGAATTCGCCAACATGCTGCTCGGCGGCGTCGCGGCCGGCATGGTGCTGTTCATCGTGTCGGTGGGGTTGTCCGTCACGCTCGGGCTGATGGGTTTCGTCAACCTCGCCCACGGCGGTTTTGCCATGATCGGCGGCTATATCGTCGTGCTGTCCATGAACCGGCTCGGCGTGCCGTTCATTGCCGCACTCGCGATCGGATTCATCGTCGTC